>NZ_JBFBDY010000194.1:0-7609 GCF_040683475.1 Kitasatospora sp. NPDC093558
GGCCCGCTGGGCCCGCGCGGGTGGCGGCTGCGGGTCACCGTCCCCGCGGTCCCCGGCCGGCCGCACGCACCCGTCCGGGAAGTCCGGGAAGGAAGTTCATGACGACGATCCGTCTCCTGCTCGCGGAGGACCAGGAGTTGGTCCGCACCGCCCTGCGCACGCTGCTCGACCTGGAGGACGACTTCACCGTGGTCGCCGCCGTGGGCCGCGGCGACCAGGTCGTGGACGCGGCCCGCGAACACCGGCCCGACGTGGCGCTCCTGGACATCGAGATGCCGGGACTGGACGGCCTCGCCGCCGCCGCGGTCCTCGCCCAGCAGGTGCCGGACTGCCGGGTGGTGATCCTCACGACCTTCGGGCGGGCCGGGTACCTGCGGCGCGCGATGGAGGCGGGCGCGGTCGGCTTCGTCGTCAAGGACGCGCCGGCCGAGGTGCTGGCCGACGCGATCCGCCGGGTCGCCGCGGGGGAGCGGGTCGTGGACCCGGAGCTGGCCGCCGCCACCCTCGCCGCAGGCGCCTCCCCGCTCACCGCCCGCGAGCGCGACGTCCTGAACGCCTGCCGCTCGGGCGCGGACGTGGCCGAGATCGCCGCCAAGCTGTACCTGTCGGAGGGGACGGTCCGCAACTACTTCTCCTCCGCGATCGCCAAGACCGCCGGCCGCAACCGGCTGGAGGCGCTGCGGGTGGCGGACGAGCGCGGCTGGCTGTGAGTCTCGCGCGTTTGTGAGCCGCATTCCATCGGGGTCGAATCCCTTGGCCGCGCCACTGCAACGGATCATGCTGGCTCCGGAAGCACGCCCGATGTCGATGAGGAGCCCCACCATGTCCGAACCCGCGCCCGCCGAGATCCAGCGGGAGATCGCCCGCGCCCTGAGCGTCGCCGCCGTCCCGAGCGCCGAGCAGGAGGCCGAGCGCCGGGTCGCCTTCCTCGTCGAGCAGGTGCGTGCGGCCGGTGCGCGCACGCTCGTGCTCGGCATCAGCGGCGGCGTCGACTCCACGACCACCGGACGGCTGTGCCAGCTCGCCGCCGAGCGGCTGCGCGCCGAGGGCCACGAGGCCACGTTCTGCGCGATGCGGCTGCCCCACGGCGTGCAGGCGGACGAGGCGGACGCCCAGCTTGCGCTCGGCTTCATCCGGCCCGACCAGGTCCTCACCGTGGACATCAAGCCCGCCACCGACGGTGCGATGGACGCCCTGGCGGCCGCCGGGCTGACCTTCCGGGACCGTGCCCACGAGGATTTCGTCCGCGGCAACACCAAGGCCCGGCAGCGGATGATCGCCCAGTACGCCGTCGCCGGCGCGTCCGGCGGGGTCGTGATCGGCACGGACCACGCGGCGGAGGCGGTCACCGGCTTCTTCACCAAGTTCGGCGACGGCGCGGCCGACCTCATGCCGCTGTCCGGTCTGACGAAGCGTCAGGTACGGGCGATCGCCGAACTGTTGGGCGCACCGGCCGAGCTCGTCCACAAGGTGCCGACGGCCGACCTGGAGTCGCTCGCGCCGGGCAAGCCCGACGAGGACGCCCTCGGCGTCGGCTACGACGCGCTGGACGACTTCCTGGAGGAGCGGCCGGTGAGTGAGGAGGTGTTCCGTACGGTGCTCGGGCACTACCGGCGCACCGAGCACAAGCGCCGCCTGCCGGTCACGCCCTCGTAGCGCCTGCTCTCGTAGCGCCGGTGTTTCGTAGCGCCTGCCTCTCGTAGTACCTGCCTGGAGGCGGGCCCGGGCCCGGCGGCGTAGCCTCACAGAGAGGGTCTCGCCCGCCGGCGGAAGGGGACTCGGCCATGAAGTACGACGAGATCATCGCCACCGTCCGGGATCTCACCGGACTCCCCGACCGGGCCGCCGCCGAGCGCGCCACCAAGGCCGTCCTGCTCACCCTCGGTGAGCGCCTGCCCTCCGGGCTCGCCGCACATGTGGCCGCCCAGCTGCCGCCCGAGCTCGCCGCCTCCGTGCGCGAGGCGGCCCGGGAAGCCGACGAGGAGGGGCGCACGCACGCCTCGGGCGAGCGCTTCGGCCTGCCCGTCTTCGCGGGACGGGTCGCCAGCCGGGCCGGCACCGGCGAGGACGGCGGCATCCGCGAGGCCGCCGCCGTCCTGGAGGTCCTGGACGCGGCGCTCGCGCCGGACCTGATGGACAAGCTGGCCGCCGTCCTCCCGCACGACATCGCCGAACTGCTGCCCTCGAAGCGCGCTACCTAGCGGTCTTCCGCTCGGCGAGCCGGTCGAGGGAGTCGACGTACTTGAGCATCAGCCGGGCGAATTCGAGCCGGTCGCGCTCGTCCCAGTCGGCGGTGATGTAGTCGTACGCGTCGCGCTGGTGGCGGCGCAGCCGGGCGATCAGCTCGGCGCCGGCCGGGCTGAGGTGGAGGACCGTGCGGCGGCCGTCCTGCTGGGAGGCGGCGCGGGTCAGGTAGCCGGCCTTGATGCTGTCGCCGACCATGCGGCTCGCGACGGACGGGTCCACGGCGAGGAGTTCGGCGACCGCGCCGACGGTGATCTCGGCCTCGGAGTCGCGGGTGTGCTGCTCGACGAGGTTGAGGACCAGGGTGCGGCCGAGGTCCTTGGCCGAGATGGGGTTCTCGACCTCCAGGAGCGAGGTGCGGCGCAGCTTGCCGAAGGCCGGTCCCACGGCGTTCAGGAGGTCCTCGGCCGTGCGGTCGTCCGGCTCGTTCGTCGTCATGGCGCCCATCCTAAGGTCCATGCGCAGCAGCAGGCACATGTTGACTCTCAATTGTATGCATGTAAGCATGCATATGTGTCGCAGCAAGGAGCTGCGCTTTGGGATTCACCGGGGGAAACCACTCATGACCGTCCTCGTCACCGGCGCCCGCGGCAAGGTCGCCCGCGCCGTCCTCGACCGCCTGCACGCCGCCGGCCTGCCGGTCCGCGCCGCCAGCGCCCGGCCCGCCGACCTGTCCGTCCCGGCCGGCGTCGACACCGCCGCGCTCGTCCTCTCCCAGTCGGAGACCTTCGCCGCCGCACTCGCGGGCGTGCGCCAGGTCTTCCTCTACCCCGAGCCCGCCGGCATCGACGCCTTCATCGAGGCCGCCCGCACGGCCGGCGTCGAGCACGTCGTGCTGCTGTCGTCGTCGTCCGTCCTCGCCCCCGGCGCCGAGGCCGACCCGCTCGGCTCGCACAACCTCGCCGTCGAACGCGCCCTCGCCGCAAGCGGTTTGCCCAGCACCTTCCTGCGCCCGGACGCCTTCGCCAGCAACGCGTTCATGTGGGCCCACCCGATCGCCCACGGCCTGCCGGTCCAACTCGCCTACCCCGAGGCATCGTTGGCCCCGATCCACCCCGAGGACATCGCCGACGTCGCGGTCGAGGCGCTGACCGGCACCGCCCTGCGCGGCCACGTCGTCACCTTGACGGGCGCGCAGGCGTTGACCTTCCGCGAGCAACTGGCTGTCCTGTCGGAGGTGTTGGGCCGCGACATCGCCGTCAAGGCCATCAGCCGTGCCGAGGCGGAGGACCAGATGGGCCGCTTCATGCCCGCCCCACTGGTCGGCTCGCTGCTCGCCTTCTGGGCCGAGGCCTCCGTCCGCCCTGCTGCGATCGCCGACACCACCGAGACCCTGCTCGGGACCCCGGCCCGGACCTTCCGCCAGTGGGCCGTCGAGAACGCGTCCGCCTTCACCACACCGGGGGAGTGACCCGCACCATGAAGCCCATCGGCTACTGGCTCAGCCGCACCGACAAGGCCCTGACCGCCCACATGAACGGCATGCTCGCCGACTTCGGCCTCACCCGGCCGGCGTGGCAGGTGCTCAACGTCGTCCGGGACAACTCGGAGGCGCGCGACACGGACATCCACGCTGCCCTCGCCGCGAACGCCGACACCCCGGCGCGGGCGGCGGCCATCACCACCGTCCTCACCGACGGCTGGGCCACTCGCCCGGCCCCCGGCCGCCTCGCCCTCACGCCGTCGGGCCGCGAACGGCTCGCCACCGTCGATCGGCGGGTCGCCGCATTCCGCGAACTCGCCATCACCGGAATCACGTTGGACGAGTACCGCACGGCGGTGAGCGTCCTGGAGCGGATGACCCACAACTTGGAACCTACGGCAGCGCACGGATCAGATCGGTCGGCCGGTCCAGCCAGACCCACTGGTCGGGCCCGTTGACCGTCAACCCGAAGCGCTCCGGCCCCGGCCGGCCGTGCTGCTCCCACCAGCGGTACGCGGCCTCGACCTCGTCCCAGAGCCGTCGGGGCCCGTACTGCCAGACCTCGTAGGGGTCGACGGCAGCCCAGGAGAGGGCGTCCGTGGTCGCCACCCAGAGCCGGGTGTGATCCCAGGCCGTCCAGACGTCGCCGAGTTTCAGCCCGAGCGCGAAGCGCGCCTCCCAGTCGTCCATGCAGTTCGGCGCGAGTGAGGCCCGGGACTCATCGGGCACATGGTCGTCGCGAACGACGTCACGGAAGATGCGCAGGTCCCGGCGCTGCCCGCGCATTAGCATGAAGGCCGAGTGCGGACTGAACCGCCCGCAGGCTTGACCGTCCCCGACCGTGAGCTTGAGCAGTCCCCAACAGAGCATGGGGTTGTCCCAGGGGGTGAGGATGAGGCCGCCGGGCGAGGTCTGCTCGACCCAGGCTGTAGGCACCCGCCGCACCGAACACGTGGAGACGATCCGGTCGAACGGCTGCCGGAGCCTCCACCCACGGGCCCCGTCACCGCAGAGGACGTCCACGCTCAGGCCGGCTGCGTTCAAGGAGGCGCAGGCCTGCCTGGCCACCTCCTGATCGACCTCCACTGACGCCACCTGGCCAGCCCCGAGCCGATGCGCGAGCAAAGCGGCGTTCCACCCGGTGCCGGTCCCGATCTCCAGCACGTTCATGCCGGGCCGAACATCGAGGTCCCGCAACATCCTGACCACGATCGAGGGCGCCGAGGCCGAGGAGGACGGCCAGAGGTCGTCCGGATCATCCGGCTCCTCCCCATCGTTGACCTGCGTCACGACGGGAACATCGGAGTACGCCGCAGTGAACCACCGGTCGGGATCCTGCCGGAGCTCACAGGCCGCGTAGCCGCCCTCGCCGTCTTCCAGCCAGATCCGCTCCGGAAGGAACCGATGCCTCGGCACTGTTCTGATCGCCTCCCGCCACTCCGGAGGAACGGCCCCGCCGAGCGCGTCCGCAATCGAGCGGAGCAGCCCGCGATGCACGGAATCCGTCACTTCTTCTCGTCCTTGTCGATCGTACGAAGGAGCGCCCCGCCCGTGCCGCTTGCCCAGCGGCACGGGCGGGGGATCAGCGCGTACGTGGCGCCGTGTTCAGCCGTGTTGCGGAACCGGGTTGTCCGGGGAATCGAGCCAGGCCGTCTGCCCCTGCGGGGTGATCGTCAGCCCGAAGCGCTCGTTCCCAGGCCGGCCCTGGCCGGCCCACCAGCGGTAGGCGGCTTCCACCTCGTCCCACAGACGCCGCGGCCCGGACTGGTACACCTCGTACTCCGTGCGGTCCCGCTCGTAGTCGGCCGACGCCAACGACTGCCTGTCCCGGCTGTAGAGCCACAGCGTGTACGCGTCGTTCTCGTAGCGCTCCGCCCGCCAGAACACCCCCGGTACGCCCAGCCCGATGACGAACTGCTGGAACCAGGTGCCGGTGTCCCACGGGGACAGGGTGGTGGTGCTCTTCACCCCGTCGGCCGGCCAGGCAATGCCGTGCAAGTACTCGTCGAACGGGGGTCGTTCGGTCCTCTGCTGGCGCAGCCGCATGAACGCCGACCCGCCCGTGAACCCGCCACTCGCGCTGGTCCCGTCATCACTGACGGTCAGCCGGACGATCTGCTCGCCGCCGTACTCGGTGCCGAACGGCGCGACGATCACCCCGCCAGGGACCGTCTGCTCCAGCCACGCCGGAGGGATGTCCAGCAGGGAGCACGTGGCGATCACTCGATCGTACGGAGAGCCCGCAGCCCACCCGTCCCGGCCGTCACCCTCGATCACGGTCGGCTCAAGTCCGGCCCGACGAAGGTTCTCCCGGGCACTTCGCGCCACCTCGGGATCGAACTCCACCGTCACCACGTTGGGGTCCCCGAGACGGTGGGCGAGGAGCCCGGCGTTCCATCCCGTCCCGGTGCCGATCTCCAGCACCCTGTCACCCGGACGGACGTTCAGATCGCGGAGCATGGAAACCACCATGGTCGGCATGGAGTTGGACGAGGTCGGCGTGGTGCCGAGTCCGTCGCCCTCGTGGTTGCCGTCGTCCCACTGTGTGGTCAGCGGGATGTCCGAGTAGACCGCCCTCCGCCACGCGTCGGGGTCCCTCGACCGGTAGACCGCCGGATTCTGTCGACTGCCGTCCGCGATGCCCGGCCAGATGCGCTCCGGGACGAACAGTTCACGGGGTACGGCGGTGAAGGAGGGGAGCCAGTCCGAGGTCAGCGCGCTGCCGGCCACCAGCGCGGAGGCGAGCTCCTGGGGGCCTGCCTCCTTGTGCGTCTCGCTGGTCACTTGCCGCCGCCGCCCGCCGGGTTCTGGCCGTCGGAGGTGTTGCCGCCCTCGTCCGAACCGCCGCCGCCGTGCCCGGCGCCCTTGTTGCTGTCGTCCTGCTGGCCGTCGCCGGTGCCGCCTCCGCGCTTGCCCATCTCAATACCTCCCAGCTCGATGAGGCCAACGGGCGGGTGCCCGCTGGGTGTTGCCTGGCCGCCTAGCGCGTCCCAGAGGGCATGCCGGGCGGCAGTTCCCCGGAGACACGTGACTGTCCCCGGGGATGCCTCCGCTGCCAGATATCGTTTTTCCCCGGACAGCGGGAGTCAGTAGTACTACTCGGTGTTCGCGGTTGCGGCGGGGCGCACACGGTATACATCGGGGTGGGAGGCGGTTGCGAGCCGTCCGAGGAGTGCTTGTTCGTGTCGGGGGCCTTCTTGCCCCTGGTGCTTTCCACCGCTGCTCCTGTCGGTTTCGCAGCCCATGGGACTCTCCCTCGTAATCGATGGATGGAGCATGAACTCCGGCTTCCTACCGGTCCGGCGGCCGGGCGACGGCTGCCTGTCGGGCTTCGGCGGAGGCGGCTGAGGCGGCGGGGTGGACATGGCGGAGCTCCTCTCGGATCGGGGTGGAGGGAACCCGCCCGTGCCGCTTCGACAGCGGCACGGGCGGGAGTTCAGCGTGTGCGCGTGGACAGCGCGAAGATGACAGCGGCAAGGTGGAGCAGAGCCGTCACCGACACGGCGCAGGCGGTCCAGACCCGGATGCCATCGACCTGATGGTGGTCGTCCGCAGCCTCGGTCCGTCGATCGCATGGCGACTCACTCACCGGCCGATGTCGGCGTGAACGACCTTGCCGAACGGCTCGACGGCGACTCCCCACCGCCCACCGGTCAGTTGGTGGACGAGCCCGAGTCCCCGGTGGCCTTCGTCATCGTCCGAAGCCCGGATCAACACCGGAAGCGATCGCGACCCGTCCCGGACCGAGACCCGCACCACCGAGTCGGCGACGATCGAGAGGGTGACCGTCATCCTGCATTGGCACCCGGTCTTCGCGGCGTTGGTCACCAGCTCGCTGGTGAGCAAAGCGGCCGCCGCCTTAATTTTGGGGGAACCCCCCCCCCAGACCCTTTTAAAAAACAACCCCCCCCGCAGCCCCAACCCCAAAAGCCACAAACGCAA
>NZ_JBFBDY010000194.1:7619-11173 GCF_040683475.1 Kitasatospora sp. NPDC093558
CGGTTCTCGGGGGCGTGGCACCCCCGGCGGGGGGGAACCCCCGCGGCCGCATCGATCAGTTGGGGCAACCCCCACCCCGTCAGCGTTTCACGAACCAGCCGCCGCGCCTGCCCGACCGACTCTGGCCAGTACGGCAGGCAGATGGTCACCGGTCCGCCGTACAGGTCGACTCGCGCGCCCACGTCCCGCTGGAGCGTGGCATCGCGCCTCGCAATGGTCGAGAGGACGGTCATCAGCATTCTCCTTAGCGGCTGGGTGGGCCCCAGTGCACGCGACAGCATTGCTGGCCCGGATGAGTGGAGCGGGGCTCGCACGGTGCGGTGTGGTCAGGCTTCTTGATGAATAGGCAACTGCATCTCGGCGAGCTCCGGTTCGGTGTGAGCCACCCGCGCATGGTTTATGCAGATCCCGCATTACAGGCCGTTCCGCTGCGGCTACGCTCGGCACATCGGAGTTTGATCGGCGCTGGCAGGAGGAGCTATGTCGCGGACGACCAAAGGACATTCCGCGGCGAGCCGGATCGGCGAGGTGATTCGCAGGGCTAGGGCGCTCAGTGGCCGATCGCAGGCGGAGGTGGCTTCCGAGCTGGGCTACCACCAGTCGAAGATCAGCCGACTGGAAAACGGCAAGGGGACGCAGGACATGGTCGTCCTGCGAGCTGTCGCGGCGGTACTCGACATCCCCCTGGCGACCTTTGGCCTCACACCTCCAACCAGCACGGACAGCAGGAAGGACGACATGCACCGTCGTAACTTCCTGGCTGCGGGTGTTGTCGCGCTTGCGGTTCCAGCAGGTCCTCCCAGTACCGGCATGGAGCTGATCCAGGAGCTTTTGCCCGGACCGGTACTCACCGATAGGGCGCCAGAGCCACCAGCCGTGCTCGCAGCTCGGCTGTCCCAGGCACGCGGACACTTCTATTCCTGCCGCTACGCCGAACTGGAAGCAGCTCTGCCACGGTTGATCGGCGACCTCCGTCAGGCCCAGAACGCTGCCCGGGGCGACGACCGGGCCCTCTCGGGCATGCTCGCGACGGCCTACCAGACCGCAGTGAGCCTGCTGCTCAAGCTCGGTGATCAGGGCAACGCCTGGCTCGCGGTCGGTCGGGCTATGGCTGAGGCTGAGCGGAGCTGCGACCCGGTGGTGATGGCTTCCAGCGTCCGCGTCCAGGTTCACGTCCTTGCCCGGGACCGGCACACCGGCCCCGCCATCAGCCTCGTTCGGCACACTGCAGACCAACTCGCCGGCGGCTACGACCGTAGATCGCCCCGGTATCTCGCAGCATTCGGGCTCATGCTCCTCCGTGGCGTGACCGCAGCGAGCGCGGGCGGCGATCGTGCGACGACTGCGGAGCTACTCGCCGAAGCGCAGACTGTCGCGCGATACGTCGACCTTGACGGCCCCGACTCCTGGGCGAACTTCAGCCGTACGAACGTCGCGCTTCATGCAGTCAGCTCGGCTGTGGTTCTCGGCGATGCTGGCGTGGCCCTAGAGACAGCACAGCCGTTGATGCGCCGTCGCATTCCCGTTCCGGAGCGGCGGGCCGCGCTCTGGGTGGACGCCGCCCGTGCCTACAGCCAACAAGGAAGGCTGGCTGAGGGATACCAAGCACTCAGGATTGCCGAGAGTTGCGCGTCCGAGGACATTCGTCGGCGGCCGAGCGTTCTGGAACTGGTCGGTGACATGGCCGCGCGCGACCGGCGCGGTACCGTCCCAGAACTTCGTCGTTTCTGCCAGGAGCTGGGAGTCCAGATTTGACCGAGCACCGCAAGCCGTTCCTCTACGTCGTCGTCTGCGCCTCGGGCATCGCCGACGGGGTCGGCGAACTGATCACCGCTGCCCATACAGAGGGTTGGGGTGTCGGCGTCATCGCGACCCCAAACGGGCTCGGCTTCATAGATCAGGAAGCCATCGAGGTCCAGACCGGCTACCCGATCCGCTCCGCCTGGCGTACGCCGAGCATCCCGCAGCCGTTGCCTCCGGCCGATGCCATCGCCGTGGCTCCCGCCACCTTCAACACCATCAACAAGTGGGCCGCAGGCATCTCCGACACGCTCGCACTCGGCATCCTGTGCGAGGCGTACGGGCTCGGGATCCCCGTGGCCGTGCAGCCCTACGTCAACTCCGCCCAGGCCGCCCACCCGGCGTACGCGGAGAGTCTGGCCCGGCTCCGGTCGATGGGCGTTCTGCTCGGCAACTACGTGCCCCACAAGCCCAAGTCCGGCGGCGGCCGGGCCAATTACGACTGGACTCACGTCCTTGACCTCCTCCGCCCCGTGGTGCGCACAACGTGAGGCCCGCACCCACCGACACCGACGCCTGGTACGCCTACCGGGTCGAGGGAAACGCCCGCCAGGCGCGAAAGCGCGTGTCGGCGGAGGTGATCCTGCGCGACCAGACCGGTTCGGGCTACATCGGCAGGAAGCTGGAGGGCGTCAAGGTCCGCCTTGCCCCGCTCATGGCCGATAGGCGGGCATCTGTACTGCACCAGCAGATCTCGGCGCTTGAAAGCGCTGTCTGATGAAGGAGTCACGAATGTCGGCTGACGGACGAATCTTCCGCGAAGCGTGGATCGCGGGCGTGTCCAAGCACTACCCGGGCGAACCGAAGGCGGGCTATGTCGCCCCGTGGGACGAGACCCCCGAGTGGGAGCGAGAGTGCGCCGCCGCCGTATTCGGCCAGGTCCGCGACTTCATCAGCGTGAGCGGCGGGAACACGTCCAAGCTGACCCGGGAGCAGAAGGGCCGCTTCGTCGCGACGTGCTGGATCGCCCAGATCCACAAGCACATCGAGAACCCGAAGCCGGGCTACGTCGCCGACTGGGTCGACCTGCCGTCCTGGCAGCAGGAGACCGACGCGGACATCTTCGAGGCGATCGAGCAGGCCCGTTCCTGAATGCAGGGCCCAGCCCCTCATCTCCTGCACGGTTGGCGAGGGGCTGGGCCCTGGTGTAGCCCTGTACTGCTCCTCTTCCTCCGGGGGTGGCAGCGGGACGGAGCCGGAATGCCTACCTCGCCGAGGGGAACGCCAAGCTAGCGCGAAAACGCCGGCGTTCCGGAGCGACCCGGTCGTGCGGTAGCCACCAGCGGCCCGCGCCCTCTGCTCGGCGCCCGAATTCGCCTGCCCCGTGCGTGCAGTGTCCGTGGATACTGCGGGATGACGACGGCGCCTCCGCCGAGAGCCTGTGCCCAGTGGTCGGCGAACTGGTCGGGCGCGCGCGGCGCGCGCGGGCGGCCGGCGAGTTGCTGTACTGCTGGACGTGTCTCCGAACCGACCGAACCGGTCGGGCCGGTACGGTGGCGCCGGGCCGTTGCTCGGTGTCCGTACCAGTGTCATGATCACGTGGGCGGGGGCTGCACGGGGCGTGAGCGTGAGGGGCTGGAGCCGATGGGGATGACGTTCGGGGTGCTGGGTCCGCTGGTGGTGGCCGTGGACTCGGAGCCGCAGGCGTTGCCCCGGGCGGCGGTGCTGCGCGGGCTGCTGGGCGCGCTGCTGCTCGCCGAGGGCGAGCGGCTGTCGGCCGCGCGGCTGCTGGAGCTCGTGTGGGCCGGGCAGGC
>NZ_JBFBDY010000195.1:0-11143 GCF_040683475.1 Kitasatospora sp. NPDC093558
AGGTCCGCTACCGCAACCGCTTCGGCCGCGAGCGCTCGTACAGCACCGGCTTCGAGGGCGCCGTCCCGTTCATCCAGCGCCGGCACACCGAGGCCCCCGGCGGTCCCCGCAAGAAGCGCGGCGGCCTGGTCGCCCTGATCGCGGCCGTCGCCCTCGTCGCGGGCATCGCCGGCGGCGCCGTCGGCGTGGCCGTCTCGCGCCACGACAACACCGTCGCCACCGCGGACGACCACCGCAGCACCACCGTCCAGGCCAGCAACACCGAGAAGAACGAGCCCTCCCCCGGTTCGATCGCCGCCATCGCGAAGAAGGCGCTGCCCAGCGTCGTCACCATCAAGGCGCAGGGCAACGGCGAGTCCGGCACCGGCACCGGCTTCGTCTTCGACACCGAGGGCCACATCCTCACCAACAACCACGTGGTGGCGCCCGCCGTCACCGGCAGCGGCGGCAAACTGACCGTCAAGTTCGCCGACGGCTCCTCCTACCCGGCCTCCGTGCTCGGCCGCGCCGAGGGCTACGACGTGGCCGTCGTCAAGATCGACAACCCGCCGAAGGACAAGCTGGCCCCGCTCACGCTGGCCGACTCCGACAAGGCCAACGTCGGCGACGCCACCATCGCGATCGGCGCCCCGTACGGCCTGGAGTCGACCGTCACCAAGGGCATCATCAGCGCCAAGGACCGCCCGGTCGCCTCCGGCGACGAGACCGGCGCCCAGGCCTCGTACATGAACGCCCTTCAGACCGACGCCTCGATCAACCCCGGCAACTCCGGCGGCCCGCTGCTCGACTCCAGCGGCGCCGTGGTCGGCATCAACTCGGCGATCCAGTCCAACGCCTCCGCCAACGGGCGGGCCGGCAGCATCGGCCTCGGCTTCGCCATCCCGATCAACCAGGCCAAGTGGGTCGCCGACACCCTGATCAAGACCGGCAAGCCGGTCTACGCCCAGCTCCAGGTGCTGCGCAACGATGATTACAAGGGCGACGGCGCGCAGATCCAGACCCGCGACATCCAGGGCCAGCCCGCCGTCACCCCCGGCGGCGCCGCCGACAAGGCCGGCCTCAAGCCCGGCGACGTCATCACCAAGCTCAACGGTGCCCCGATCGAGAACGGCCCCGCCCTGGTCAGCCGGATCTGGACGCACAAGCCCGGCGAGACCGTCGACGTCGAGTACCAGCGCAACGGCCAGACCATGACCACCAAGGTCACCCTCGGCTCGCGCGAGGGCGACACCCCGAGCTGACCCACGCGCGGAAACCGTGTGCACCGAACCCCGCCGGACCCGTTAGGCTGACCTCCGCCTGGAGAGCTGCCCGAGCGGCCTAAGGGAACAGTCTTGAAAACTGTCGTGGCGTGACCCGTCACCGTGGGTTCGAATCCCACGCTCTCCGCTGGTAGGGGAAAACACCTGCTCAAGGCGGGTGCCGACATCGAGTCGGCACCCGCCTTCGCGTTTTCCGGGCAGCGGCGCTTGACCCTGACACCGTGGAAGGCCGTGCACTGGGAGCACCATGTTGAACATCGGAGACTTCGCCAAGCACGGCCGGGTGTCGGTGCGGATGCTGCGCCACTACGACGCGATCGGGCTGCTGCACCCCGCCCGGGTCGACCCGGGCAGCGGCTACCGCTTCTACGAGGCGGCCCAACTCGCCCGGCTCAACCGGGTGATCGCGCTGAAGGAGCTGGGCTTCACACTCCAGCAGGTGCGGGCCGTCCTGGACGAGGAGGTGGACGCGGCCGAACTGCGCGGCATGCTGCGGCTACGGCGTGCCGAGCTGGCCGAGGCGATCGCGGCGGACACGCGGCGGCTGGCCCGGGTGCAGGCGAGGCTCCGGACGATCGAGAGCGAGGGGACCATGTCCACACACGAGGTCGTGGTGAAGGCGGTGCCGTCCGTCCGGGCGGCCGAACTGAGCGCGGTGGCGGCGAGCTACCAGCCGGAGGACATCGGACCGGTGATCGGCCCGCTGTTCGCGGAGCTGTGCCGGCGGATGGCTGCGGCGGGGGTGGCCGGGACCGGCCCGGCCGTGGCCCGCTACGAGGACGCCCCGGAGGGCGACGGCGCCGTGCTGGTCCGCGCCGCGGTCCCGGTCGGGTCGGGCGTGCGGGCGGGGGAGCACGACTTCGACGTGGTCGACCTGCCCGCGCTCGACCACGCGGCGACGGTCGTCCACCGCGGCGCGATGGACGGCGCGATGGGCAGCTTCCAGGCGCTGGCCCACTTCATCGAGGCCAACGGCTACCGCTCCGCCGGCTACGCCCGCGAGCTCTACCTGGAGTGCCCGGACGACCCGGCCCACTGGGTGACCGAACTCCAGGAACCCGTCGAGCCGAAGTAGCCACCCCAGGGACCGGGCCCCCAGAGGCCCGGTCCCACCCACCTCCGGCCCCCACCCCAACCCCCACCCGTCCCTCCCCGGCGGAGCCGCCCCCCACCCTCCACCCTGCAGGGCCCACTTGCCGGGTCCGCCCCTGCCCCCACCCCAACCCCCACCCGCCCCTCTCCGGCGGAGCCGCCCCCCACCCTCCGCCCCGCAGGGCCCACTTGCCGGGCCTGGTCCCGGCGGGCAGAGTGCGGGGGACGACTGCGGACGGTGAGCGGAGGCGGCGATGGGTGATCTGACGGATCGGCTGGCGCAGGGGCTCCCGCCCGGGGCGGTCGTCGTGGACGCCGACGTCCTGGACGCCTACCGCCACGACATGGCCGGGTTCTGTGCCGCCGGGGCGCCCGCCGCGGTCGTCTTCCCGGAGACCGTCGAGCAGGTGCAGCACGTCCTGCGGACCGCCACCGCCCTGCGCGTCCCGGTCGTGCCGCAGGGCGCCCGGACCGGGCTCTCCGGCGCCGCCAACGCCGTCGACGGCTGCATCCTGCTCTCCCTCGTGAAGCTGAACCGCATCCTGGAGATCGACCCGGTGAACCGGATCGCGGTCGTCGAGCCCGGCGTGGTCAACGCCGAACTCTCCCGTGCGGTAGCCGAGTTGGGCCTGGCCTATCCGCCGGATCCGTCCAGCTGGGAGTCCTGCACGATCGGCGGCAACATCGGCACCGGCGCGGGCGGCCTGTGCTGCGTCAAGTACGGGGTCACCAGCGAGTACGTGCTCGGGCTGGACGTCGTGCTCGCGGACGGTCGCCTGCTGTCCACCGGCCGCCGGACGGCCAAGGGCGTGGCCGGGTACGACCTGACCCGGCTGTTGGTCGGTTCGGAGGGCACGCTCGGCGTGGTGGTCCGCGCGGTGCTGTCGCTGCGGCCCGCCCCGCCGCCGCAGTTGGCGCTGGCGGCGGAGTTCCCGAGCGCCGATGCCGCCGGGGCAGCGGTCTGCGCGGTGATGGCGGGCGGCCTGACCCCGTCGCTGATGGAGCTGATGGACGCGGTCAGTGTGCGGGCGGTCAACGAGCTGGGGCGGATGGGCCTGCCGGAGTCCACGCAGGCGCTCCTGCTGGTCGCCTTCGACGGGCCGGACCGGGCCGCCGAGCTGGCGAGGGTGGCCGAGCTGTGCCGGGCTGCGGGGGCGACCGAGGTGGTGCCGGCCGAGGACGAGGCGGAGTCCGAGCTGCTGCTGGCGGCCCGGCGGCTGGCGCTGCCGGCCCTGGACCGGCTGGGGACCACGATGATCGACGACGTGGCGGTGCCGCGCTCGCGGCTGGCCGAGATGCTGAACGGCGTCGCGGCGATCGCCGAGCGGCACGCGCTGACCATCGGCGTGGTGAGCCACGCGGGGGACGGCAACACCCATCCGATCGTCATCTTCGACGCCTCGGACGAGGAGGAGTCGGCCCGGGCGCAGCGCTCCTTCGACGAGATCATGGCGCTCGGGCTGGAGCTGGGCGGCACGATCACCGGCGAGCACGGGGTCGGGCTGCTCAAGCGGGACTGGCTGGCGCGCGAGCTGGGGCCGGTGGCGCTGGACCTCCAGCGGCAGCTGAAGGCGGTCTTCGACCCGCTGGGAATCCTCAATCCAGGCAAGATGGTCTGATGTTCCGACGGTCTCAGCATCATTTCTGAATGATGGTCGGAATGGCGATCCGAACGATGGTCGTAAAAAGCCGCCGAATGTCGACATGGGTAGGTCGTCGAACTTTTCGGGGGCGTGTTTCCCGGGTCCGTGCGCCCAGGGTGGTGCGGTGATTTTTCCGTACGCTCCTTCGCGCGGCCTCGCGCGGTGCCCTGCGGGGCGTCTGTCCGGATGAAATCCCAGCTCAGCATTGGTGTGTCGGGGCGCTGTCCCGATGGCGCCCCGTTATGCGCGGCCTTGGTGGATATCACGCTAATGGGCGAAAAGTGCTCCATCGGGTGGTGCTTTGTCGATTTGTTGCGGAAGTCTGTCTCTCGGCGTCGCAGCCCGCAGGTGTTCGTCTGGCCGGCGAACTCCCGCACACATTGCACGATTTACCGTTTACTTGGAGGCTTTCATGGCTCGCATCCACACCCGTCGGGTGGCCGGTTTCCTGGTCGCCGCTCCGCTCGCGGCCGGCCTGCTGCTCGCCGGTGCCGGTGCCGCGGCGGCGGACAACGGCGCGGTGTCGGGCGCCGGCTCCAACGCCGGCGTCGTCTCCAACGTCGGCACCGGCAACGTCTTCGGCGGGGTCGACGGCAACTACGTCAACACCCAGCAGACCGCCACCGGCTCCGGGGCCTCGAACCAGAGCAACACCCTCGCCGCGAAGGACAACGCGGGCGTCATCCTGGCCGACCAGGCCAACAAGAACGTCAACATCGTCTTCGCGCCGATCCTCCACTGATCCGGGCGGACGACCGGGACGGGATCCACCGTCGGCGGGGGCGCCGGAGGTGGGTGGCCGCGGGTGAGCTGAGCGCCCGTGGCGGGGCTCGGACCGGTCGGGACCGATGAGACGAAGCGCAAGACCGGCCAGCGGAAAGGGTCACCGCGAACCGGCCACGTGGGCGGTGCCGTCACCGGCACCGCCCACGCGTGCGTCCGGGCCCGGGGCTGCCGGAGCACCCGCGCAGGTCGGCGCCGTCATCCGTCCGGGTGCGTACAGCCGGGGCCCGCGCCCGGCGTCGTCCGACGGCGGCGGTACGGTTGCGCCCGACAGCACACCGCGCGCGCCCGGGTTCAGGAACGCCCGGCCGGCCGCGGCGGCGGACGCGGCGACCGGAAGGAAGGGCGCGATGGCAGCGGACGAGGAGGGCCTGACCGGCCCCGGCGAGGCCGGGTCCGCACCCGGCCCGGATCCGAGGTCCGAGTCGCGGCCCGAGCCGCGGGACGAGCACCGGCCGGAGCCGAGGTCCGTGCCCGAGCTGCTGCTCGGCCGCCCGCCGATGGCCCGGCCGCTGCCGACCTTCGACGCCGAGGCCGCCCCCGCCGAGCCCGGCCCGCTGTTCGCGGACTGGCTGACCACGGCCCTCGACGCCGGCGTGCTCGATCCGCAGGTGGTCACGCTCTCCACGGTCGACGCCGACGGCCTGCCGGACGCCCGGGTGCTCGTGCTGCGCGACGTCGACGCGAGCGGCACCGGCTGGGTGTTCTCGGCCGCCGCCGACAGCCCGAAGGGCCGTCAGCTCGCCGACCACCCGGCCGCGGCGCTGACCGTCTACTGGCCGCAGCTGGGCCGCCAGGTCCGGGTCCGCGGCACCGTCGAGCGGGCCGCCGACCTGGTCGCCGCCGCCGAGTTCGCCACCCGTTCCCCGGCCGCCCGGGTGGGTGCGCTGGTCGGGCGCCAGAGCGAGCCGCTGGCCTCACTGGAGGAGTACGACGAGGCGGTCGCGGTCGCCCGCCGCCGCCTGGAGGCCACGCCGGACACCGTCGCGGCCGGCCACGCCGTCTACACGCTGTGGGCGCACGAGGTCGAGTACTGGCAGGGCGACGCCGAGCGCCGCCACATCCGCCTCCGCTACACCCGCACCGGCCCGGTCCGCACCCCGGAGTGGTCCCGCACCCTGCTCTGGCCGTAGTGCCGTGCCGGGCGTCGCAGCGCGGCGAACCTACCCGGCCACGGCCCTAGCTGGAGTTCACCTGCGCCCGGTCAGCGTCGCCCCGACGCTGGCCGCCACCACGCAGCCGATCCCGGCCAGCTGCGTCGCGCCCAGCAGCTGGCCCAGCACCACGAGACCGACCAGCGCGCTGACCGCCGGCTCCAGGCTGACCAGCACGCTGAACACCCGCTGCGGCATCCGCCGCAGCGCGGTCATCTCCAGCGCGTACGGGATCACCGGCAGCAGGAGCGACACCCCGGCCACCGAGGCGAGTAGCACCACCGGCGAGGCGTCCGGCGCGGTCAGCCCGTGCCACGCCTCGCCGAGGCCGAACGGCGCCAGCGTGATCGCGCCGACGGTCATCGACACCGCGAGGCCCTGGAAGCCCTGGAACGCGGCGCCGACCTTGTCGGTGAACAGGATGTACAGCGCGTAGCAGGCGGCCGCGCCGAACGCGTACAGCAGGCCGACCGGGTCCAGCGCCCCGCCGCCGTCGCCCTCGCCGAGCAGCGTGAGCAGCGCGACCCCGCCCGCCGCGAGCAGTGCCCACAGCAGGTGGCTGGCCCGCCGGGCGAAGACCAGCGCGACGGCGAGCGGGCCGAGGAACTCGATGGTCGCCGCGGTGCCCATCGGCAGCCGGTCGACCGCCCCGGCGAACAGGAAGGTCATCCCGGCCGAGGCCATCCCGAGCAGGGCCGCCGCGGCGAGGTCGCGCGGACGCTTGTCGCGCAGCTTCGGCCGGGTGACGGCGAGCAGGATGACCGCCGCGAAACCCAGCCGCAGGAACGTGGTGCCGCTGACCCCGAGCGGTCCGAAGAGCGGCTTGGAGAGCGCGATCCCGGTCTGCACCAGGAACATCGCGGTCAGACACAGAAGCGGCGCCGGGATGCTCTCCGGGCGCCGCAGGAACTTGGGGAGCCGGCCGGTGGGCCGCCCGGGCCGGAGGTCGGGTGGTGCCGCGGGGCCGGGCGCCTCGCCTCGTCGCCAGCTGCCGCGCTCGCCGGCGGGCTCGCCCTTGGGGGCGGGCGGCATGGCAAGGGCCTCGGCGACGGCCGCGGTGGCCGGCGTCGGGGTGGCGGTTTCGCCGGGCATGGAGGTGGGCATGGTGACGAGTCTGCCGTAAGGAGTGCAGAACGGGCAAGCTCGTTACCAAAATGTGGACGGATGCGGACGGGTGCCACCGAAAGGGTGGGCGTCGACGGGCCGTACGGCGTGGTTGCGGCGTTCATCCGATGGTCCGTCAGTATCAAGGCCGGATGCGCTATCTCCGCCCCACGGCCCTCGTCGCCGCCTCCCTCGTGCTCCTGCTGGCCACCGACGGGACGGGCGTGAGCGCCGAGGCCACCGCCCCGGTCGCCGTCGCCGTCCCCCGCATCCGGGCGCTCGCGCTGCCCGACCGCGCGGGCCCGCCCAAGGTCCGGGGCGCCTTCAGCGGCCTCGCCTTCGACGTCTGCACCGCGCCCCCGCTGTCCACCATGCAGACGTGGTGGGACCAGTCCTCGTACAGCGCGATCGGGATCTACACCAGCGGCTCCCACCGCGCCTGCGCCCAGTCCCGGCTGACCGCCGACTGGGTCCGCCAGGCCCGGGCGATGGGCTGGCGGTTCCTGCCGGTGCACGCCGGGTCCCAGGCGCCGTGCCTCGACCCCGCGCGCCGGCCGCAGCGGATCGACCCGGCGCACGCGGCCGAGCAGGGCCGCGCCGAGGCCGACGAGGCGGTCCGCGGGCTGCAGGCGCTCGGCTTCGGGCCGGGCAACCCGGTCTACGTGGACATGGAGGCCTACCCGAGGAACGACACCGCCTGCGCCCAGGCCGTCGTCGACTTCGCCCTCGGCTGGACCGCGGGACTGCACGATCGCGGCTACACCTCGGGCTTCTACTCCAGCTTCGCCTCCGGCATCTCCGACCTGGCCGCCGCGGCCTGGGCCGGCAGCTCCCCGCTGCCGGACGCCGTCTGGTACGCCAAGTGGGACGGCCACGCCGACACCAAGGCACCGGCCCCGCTCGGCGGCGACCTGTGGGTCTACCACCAGCGGGCCCACCAGTACCAGGGCAACGTCAAGGACACCCACGGCGGCGTCACCCTCACCGTCGACCGCGACTACGTCGACGGTCCCGCGGCCTTCTGAGCCGACCGCCGGGATGGGCGGGTCAGTCGCCGAACGGCAGCCAGCCCCGGCCGAAGCAGTCCGGGCAGGTCTCCGTGATGTGGCCGGTCCCCGTCCGGCCGTCCCGCACGCCCAGCCGCGCCCGCATCCGCACGCCGCCCGAGCAGCTCGGGCAGGGCACCCGGAACCGCACCGGCTCCCACTGCAGCCGCGGGCCGTCCTGGCTCTCGTCCATGCCGCCCAGTATCGCGCGCGGCCGGCGGCACACCGCCGCCCCCTCCACCCTCCCCGTCCGTGATCCGTGCAACGGAGTCAGGATGCTGACAGCAGCCGGACGGAACGGCACAATCGGGCACGTCCGCGCCCATTACCGCCCGGTAGGTGCCGTCCGCGCACCCGCCAGTGCCGCCAGGTCAAGGAGGACCCGTGTTCAGCACGATGCAGGACGTACCGCTCACCGTCGCGAGGATCCTGGAGCACGGGTCGACGATCCACGCCCGGTCCACCGTCACCACCTGGGACGGCACCGGGCCGGTCGTCCGGACGTACGCCGAGGTCGGGGCCAGGGCCGCCCGGCTCGCCCACGCGCTGCGCGACGAGCTCGGGGTCGCCGGCGACGACCGCGTCGGCACGCTGATGTGGAACAACGCGGAGCACCTGGAGGCCTACCTCGCCGTCCCCGCGATGGGGGCCGTGCTGCACACGCTGAACCTGCGCCTGCCCGCCCAGCAGCTGTCGTTCATCGTCAACCACGCCGCCGACCGCGTGATCATCGTCAACGGCACCGTCCTGCCGCTGCTCGCCGCCGTCCTGCCGGAGCTCAAGCCGACGCTCAAGCACATCGTGGTCAGCGGCCCCGGCGACCGCTCGCTGCTGGCCGGCTTCGCGGGCACCGTCCACGAGTACGAGGACCTGATCGCCGACCGGCCCACCACGTACCCGTGGAGCACCGAGATCGACGAGCGGCAGGCCGCCGTGCTCTGCTACACCTCCGGCACCACCGGCGACCCGAAGGGCGTGCTCTACAGCCACCGCTCGGTCTACCTGCACTGCCTCCAGGTGAACACCGGCGACAACTTCGCCTTCACCCCGCGCGACACCGCGCTGCCGGTCGTCCCGATGTTCCACGTCAACGCGTGGGGCATCCCGCACGCCGCCTTCATGTCCGGGGCGAACCTGCTCATGCCGGACCGTTTCCTCCAGCCCAAGCCGATGGCCGAGATGATCGCCGCCGTCCGGCCCACCGTCAGCGCCGCCGTCCCCACCATCTGGAGCGGCCTGCTCGACGAGCTCGACGCCGGCGACTACGACACCTCCAGCCTGCGCATGGTGGTCATCGGCGGCAGCGCCTGCCCGCCGTCGCTGATGAAGGGCTTCGAGGAGCGCCACGGCATCAACGTCATCCACGCCTGGGGCATGACCGAGACCTCCCCGCTCGGCTGCTTCGCCCAGCCGCCCGGCGGCCTCACCCCCGAGGAGGAGTGGCCCTACCGGATCACCCAGGGCATCTTCCCGGCCTCCGTCGAGGCCCGGCTGATCGGCCCCGGCGGCGAGCGGATGCCCCACGACGGCGTCGCCGCGGGCGAGTTGGAGGTGCGCGGCCCGTGGATCGCCGGCGCGTACTACGGCGGCGCCGGCCAGGACCCGCTGCGCCCGGACGACAAGTTCTCCGAGGACGGCTGGCTGCGCACCGGCGACGTCGGCACCATCACGGCCGACGGCTACCTGACCCTCACCGACCGCGCCAAGGACGTGATCAAGTCCGGCGGCGAGTGGATCTCCTCGGTCGACCTGGAGAACCAGCTGATGGCCCACCCCGAGGTGGCCGAGGCCGCCGTCGTCGCCGTCCCGGACGAGAAGTGGGGCGAGCGCCCGCTGGCCACCGTCGTGCTGCGCCCGGGCGCCACGGTGGGGCTGCCCGAGCTGCGGGCCTTCCTGGCCGGGCGGATCGCCTCCTGGCAGCTGCCGGAGCGCTGGTCGATCGTCGAGTCCGTCCCGAAGACCTCGGTCGGCAAGTTCGACAAGAAGGTGATCCGGGCCAGCTACGCGGCGGACGAGCTAGACGTGACGGTGCTCGGCAAGGAGTGACCGGAGGAACGCAGAGGGCCGGCCACCCCGATCGGGCGGCCGGCCCTCGGCGTATTCAGCCGTGCGCAGTCGTGTTCAGCCGTGCTCAGCCCGCGGCGGCGACGCCGGCCTCGCCCATCGCGCCGATCCGCCCGAGCAGGTCGACGATGCGGGACTGGACGTCCGCGCTGGTCGAGCGCTCGGCGAGGAACAGCACCGTCTCGCCGGTGCGCAGCCGGGGCAGTTCGCGCGGGTCGAGGTCGACCGAGGTGTAGACCACCAGCGGGGTCCGGTGCAGCCGGTCGTTGGCGCGCAGCCAGTCGAGCAGGCCGACCCGGCGGCGGCGGATCTGGAGCAGGTCCATCACCACGAGGTTGGGCTGCACGCTGCTGGCCCGGGAGACGGCGTCGTTCTCGTCGGTGGCGTGCTCGACGTGCATGCCGCGCCGCTCCAGGCTGTTGATCATCGCGGAGGCGATGTCCGGGTCGCTCTCGACCAGCAGGACGCGCGGGGCGTGGTGCTCGCCGTCGCGCGGCGCGAGGGCGCGCAGCAGCACGGCCGGGTCGGCGCCGTACGCGGCGTCCCGGGTGGCCTGGCCGAGGCCGGCGGTGACCAGCACCGGGACCCGGCTGTTGAGCGCCGCGGTGCGCAGCGACTGCAGGGCGGTGCGGGTGATCGGGCCGGTCAGCGGGTCGACGAAGAGCGCGGCGGGGAAGCCGGCGACCTGGGCGTCCACCTCCTCGCGGGAGCGGACGATCACCGGGCGGTAGCCGCGCTCCTGGAGGGCCTGCTTGGTGGCCGGGTCGGGCTCGGGCCAGACCAGCAGCCGGCGCGTGCCCTGGTCCTCGCCCGCGGGCTTGTCCAGGTTCACGCTGCCGCCGGCGGGCAGCTCGGCGATCGCGCGCGGAGCGGTGCGGGCCTCGGCCGGGACGGCCGGCGCGGGCAGCTGCGGCGCGCCGAGCGGGCGCGGCGGGGCGAGCTCGCCGAGTCCGGTGCCGACCGGTCTCGGGGCGGAGTCCGCAGGGTTCTCCGCG
>NZ_JBFBDY010000196.1:0-11045 GCF_040683475.1 Kitasatospora sp. NPDC093558
CCGCCCGAGCCGCCGCTCGGCCCGATCTCCGCGACCCTCGCCGACGCCGACCTGTCCGTGCTCAACCTGGAGACCGCGATCACCGGCCGCGGCGCCCCCGAGCCCAAGCTCTACACCTTCCGCACCTCGCCCAAGGCCCTCGACGCCCTCAAAGCCTCCGGCGTCGACGTCGTCTCCATGGCGAACAACCACGCCGTCGACTTCGGCGCCGACGGCCTCGCGGACACCCTCGCGGCCAAGGACTCCGCGCCGATCCCGGTCATCGGCGTCGGCCGCACCGCCAAGGAGGCGTACGCGCCGTACGTCTCGACCGTGCGCGGCGTGAAGGTCGCCGTGGTCGCGGCCAGCCAGATCGAGGACCTCACCAACCAGAAGTGGCGCGCCGGCGCCGCCAAGCCGGGCATCGCCTCCGCCCTCGACGTCCCCGCCGTGGTCAAGGCGGTGGAGGACGCGAAGCGCCAGGCGTCCGTCGTGCTCGTGTACCTGCACTGGGGCGAGGAGGGGAAGGCCTGCCCGACCGCCGCCCAGACGTCCATCGCGAAGAAGCTCGCCGCGGCCGGTGCCACCGCCGTGGTCGGCACCCACGCCCACACGATGGTCGGCGCCGGCATGCTCGGGAACACCTACGTCGGGTACGGCTTCGGCAACTTCCTCTGGTACGGCACCTCCAACTACCCGTTCTCGAACGAGACCGGCGTCACCACGCTGACCGTCACCGGCGACGGCCGGGTGACCGGCGAGGCGTTCGCCCCCGCGACGGTCGACGACCGGGGCGTCCCCGTGCCCGTCACCGGTGCCGCCGCCGAGGCCGCGCTCAAGCGGCGCGACGGCCTGCGCGGCTGCGCGGGACTCGCGGCCGCTCCCGCCGCCGCGCACTGAGGTCGCCGACGTCCCGGGTGGTCAGCGCGGCGGCCACGGACAGCCCCGTGCCGCGCGAGGCCGCCAGTCGCTCGCGCACCTCACGCGGCGTGCGCGGGCGCCAGCCGGGCCCGTCGCAGCACGAGGAGTGGAACGTCACGCCCGCGCGCAGCAGGGCCGTGAGCGCCCGCCAGCCGGCGTCGTCGCGCTTCTTCGGCACCTCCAGGTCGTGCCCGGCGTCCACCAACTCCCCGCCGCAGCGCGGGCATCCGTCCCGTCCGGCCGCGCCGTGGCGCTTCGTCGACACCCGGCACGGCACGCACACGTAGTGTCGTCGGGAGGTCTGCGATCGTGTGCACATGGGAGTCACGGTAGGGGAGTTGATGCGCGAGGGCATCCGGTTTCCGGCGCGTGCGGGCGATGGCGAGTTGCGGATCCGCGAGATCGAGGGAGCGGACGGGGCCCGGCATGGGAGGCGCGCGGGCGGGAGGGTGCGCTGACGGCGTCCCGCCCCCGCTACGGCTCGATCGGGCAGCCGTCGGCGGTGGTGCCGGCCCATGTCGACCTCGAAGGGCAGGTCCTGGCGGCCGGTGATCGCCTCGACCTTCCTGTCGCTGGAGAAGCGCCGGCGTCGGCGAGTTGACGGGCGGTGCGGAGTCTGGGCGTGGGCGAACAGCTATGTTAGGTTAGCCTTACCTAATCAGGCTGGTCAGAGGGGAAGTCCGTGCTGCAGTCCGAACTCGCCGGTACGGTCGCCCTGGTCACCGGGGCCGCCCGGGGCATCGGCGCGGCCGTCGTCCGGGCGCTGGTCGCCGAGGGCGCCGTCGTCGCGGCGGCGGACCGCGATGCCGGGGCGCTCGCCGTGCTCGCCGAGGAATCGCCCGCCATCCGCCCGTACGTCCTGGACGTCACGGACGCGGCGGCCGTCGAGGCCTTCGTGGCGTCGGCCGAGGCCCGACTGGGGCCGCTGGGCGCGCTGGTGAACGTCGCCGGGATCCTCCGGGTCGGGCCCGCCGTCGAACTCTCCGACCGGGAGTGGGCGGACACCTTCGCCGTCAACTCCGCCGGGGTGTTCCACACTTGCCGCGCAGTCGGCCGGCGGATGGCCGGGCGCGGCGCCGGTGCCATCGTGACCGTCGGCTCCAACGCCGCCGGAGTCCCGCGCGCCGGGATGGCCGCCTACGCGGCTTCCAAGGCGGCGGCCACCATGTTCACCCGCTGCCTCGGACTCGAACTCGGCCGCTCGGGCGTGCGCTGCAACATCGTGTCACCGGGCTCGACCGACACCGCGATGCAGCGCGCCCTCTGGGGCGACGACGCCGAATCCGCCGAGGCCGCCCGACAACGCGTCATCGACGGCGACCCGGCCGCCTGGCGGGTCGGCATCCCGCTAGGCCGGATCGCCGCGCCGGCCGACGTCGCCGAGGCCGTGCTGTTCCTGGTGTCCGACCGGGCGCGGCACGTCACCATGCACGACCTGTACGTCGACGGCGGCGCCACGCTTCGCGCCTGACGGGGCGCCTCGGGCACCGCGGCGATCCTCCCCCGGGCCCTCGTCGGCCGTTTTGCGGCGCTCGCTCTTTTGCGGCCCGCGTCCTCCGCCGGTCCTCGCGACCGTCAACTCCCGGGCAGCTCCCGGACGTCCACCCCACGCAGACTGGAGAATCCAGGTGACCACGGTCCACCACGCCCCCGTCGGGGACCCGCCGCGTCCTCACGCGGACACCGCCGCCCCGGACCGCACCGCTCCCGACCACACCGTCATCGGCGCGGCCAGCGGCCTGCTCGGCCAGTACCGGGCCGCGCCCGGCGAGGCGTTCTTCGCCTCGCCGACCCGGACCCTGCTCACCTCCGGCGTCCACGCCCGGGTGCCGCAGGACGGGCGCCCGCTCCCCGTCCGCGTCGCCGAGACGCTCGCGCGGGCGCGCCGGGCCGGCGTCGAACGGCCGCTCGTGGTCGGCGCGTTGGGGTTCGACCACGACGCGCGGGCCGAACTCGCCGTGCCCGCACGGGTCCGCGCCACCGGCGCGCTGCGCGACGACCCCCTGATAGCCCTCCCCGCGCCGCCCGCCGAACGGACGGACTGGAGGGTGCGCCCGGTGCCCGAGCCCGCCGGATACGGCGCCGGCGTCGCCGCGGCCGTCGAGCGGCTGCGCGCAAGGGAGTTGAGCAAGGTCGTCCTCGCCCGCACGCTCGAACTGACCTCCGGCGCCCCGCTCGACCTGCCCGCCGTCCTCCAGCGGCTCGCCCGCCGCGACCCCGGGGGCTACACCTTCGCCGTCCCCTCCGGCGGCGGCCGCACCCTGATCGGCGCCAGCCCCGAACTCCTGCTCTCCCGCCGCGGCACGGCCGTCCTCGCGAATCCGCTGGCCGGCTCGGTGCCGCGCAGCGCCGACCTCGGCGAGGACGTCCGGCGGGCCGCGGCCCTGCTCGAATCGCCCAAGGACCTGCACGAACACGCTGTCGTGGTCGACGCCATCCGCACCGCGCTGGCCCCGTACTGCCGCACCCTCGACGTGCCCGCGCGGCCGACCCTCGTGCGCACGGCCGCCATGTGGCACCTAGCGACGACGATCACCGGCGAACTGGCCGACCCGGCCGCCTCCGCGCTGGAACTGGCCGCCGCACTGCACCCGACCCCGGCGGTGTGCGGCACCCCGACTCCCGTCGCCCGCCGAGTCATCGGCGAGACCGAACCCTTCGACCGCGGCCTGTACGCCGGCATGGTCGGCTGGGGCGACGCGGACGGCGACGGCGAATGGGTGGTCACCATCCGCTGCGCCGAGGCGGACGACCGCACGCTGCGCGTCTTCGCGGGCGCGGGCGTCGTGGCGCAGTCCCGTCCGGAGGCCGAACTCGCCGAGACCGAGGCCAAGTTCCGCACCTTCCTGGACGCGGCGGGGGTGCCGCGGTGACGCCCCTGGAAGAGGTGGCGGCCGGGTTCACCCCGTACCCGACCGCGTTCGCCGAGCGCTACCGGGCCGCCGGGTACTGGCGCGGCGAGACGTTCGGCCGGATGCTGCGCGAGCGCGCCGCCGCGCACGGCGAGCGCGTCGCGATCGTCGACCCCGCCGGGGAGGGGCGGTGCTGGACCTACGCCGAACTCGACCGCCGCGCCGACCGGATGGCCGCCGGGCTGCGGGCCCGGGGGATCCGGCGCGGGGACCGCGTGGTGGTCCAACTCCCCAACGTCGCCGAGTTCTTCGAGGTGGTCTTCGGACTGTTCCGGATCGGCGCACTGCCGGTCTTCGCGCTGCCCGCCCACCGGTACACCGAGATCTCGCACTTCTGCTCCTTCACGGGCGCGGTCGCGTACGTGATCCCGGGCGCCGACGGGGGCGTCGACGGGGGCTTCGACTACCGCGAACTGGCCGACCGGGTACGGGCGGAGAGCCCATCGCTGCGGTTGGTGCTGGTGGCGGGGGAGGACCCCGGAGGGTACGTGCGGCTGGCCGACGTGCCGTGCGACGTGCCCCTCGGCCGGGAGCTCGACGGCCGGTTCGACGGCCCGTTCGACGAGCCGCAGCCCTGGGACGTCGCGTTCCTCCAGCTCTCCGGCGGCAGCACCGGCGTGCCGAAGCTGATCCCGCGCACCCACGACGACTACATCTACTCGCTGCGCGGCTCCGTCGAGCTGTGCGCGCTCGACCGGGACAGCGTCTACCTGTGCGCGCTGCCCGCCGCCCACAACTTCCCGCTCAGCTCGCCCGGTTCGCTCGGTACGCTCTACGCGGGCGGCCGGGTGGTGTTCTGCCCGCAGCCGGGCCCCGAGACGGCGTTCCCGCTGATCGGCCGCGAGGGTGTGACGATCACCGGCCTGGTGCCGCCGCTCGCCCTGCTCTGGCTGGACGCCGCCGAGCACGGCGCGCGGGGCTTCGAGAGCCTGGAGGTGCTGCTGGTCGGCGGCGCCAAGTTCAGCGAGGAGGCCGCCCGCCGGGTGGGCCCGGTCCTCGGCTGCACGCTCCAGCAGGTGTTCGGGATGGCCGAGGGGCTCGTCAACTACACCCGCCTGGACGACCCCGAGGACGTCATCGCCACCACCCAGGGCCGCCCGATCTCCCCGGACGACGAGGTCCGGGTCGTCGACGACCACGACCGGGACGTGCCGGACGGGACCACCTGCCACCTGCTCACCCGCGGCCCGTACACGATCCGCGGCTACTGGAACGCGCCCGGGCACAACGCCGGCTCCTTCACGGCGGACGGCTTCTACCGCACCGGGGACCTCGTCCGGCGCACCCCGACGGGCCACCTCGTGGTCGAGGGCCGCGCCAAGGACCAGATCAACCGCGGCGGCGAGAAGGTCGCCGCCGAGGAGATCGGCGGCATCATCGCGCACGCGGTCGCCGTCCGGCTCCAAGAGCTCGGCCACGCCGTCGAGTTGCTCGCGATCCTGGACGCCTACCCGGCCGAAGGCTTCCGCGAGCTGCCCGTCCCCGACCAGGCCGAGGCCCTGGAGGCACTGCTCACCATGGGCGGCTACGGCCCGGCCGACCTCGCCGGGCAGCCGCTCGAACTCGCCTCCGTCACCGCCCTGTTGCGCCGCCAGAGCAGCCCGCTCGCCGGACTCGCCGACGCCACCGTCGAGGCCCTCAACCGGATCTACCTCAACACCAACCACCTCGTGCGCGGATACGACCACCGGCGCTTCGACGGCGACGTGCTGTTCTTCCGCGCGACCGTCGACACCATCGACGAAACCCTGGTGCCGGAGCTCTGGGCGCCGTACGTGTCCGGCCGGATCGCCGGCACCGACGTCGCCTGCTCGCACAAGGACATGACCCTGCCCGCCCCGATCGCGCACATCGCCCGCGTGATCGCCGACCACCTGGAGAGCACCGCTCATGAGTGACGCACCCACGAACCCCTTCGACGCGGACGGCGACTTCCTCGCCCTCGTCAACGGCCAGGGCCAGCACTCCCTCTGGCCGGTATTCGCCGCCGTCCCGGCCGGCTGGGACGTCGCCCACGGCCCGTGCGGACGCACCGCCGCCCTGGACTGGATCGGCGCGCACTGGACCGACCTGTGACCGCTCCCGTACCCGCCCCCGCACCCGCCGCCCGTCCCCTCCTCGACGGCCGGCTCGCGGTGGTCGTCGCCTACACGGCGGCGATGTGCATGAACGGCCTGGACTCGACGATCGTCAACCCCGCGCTGTACACGATCGCGGGAGACTTCGGCCGGCCGGTCGAGGCGGCCAACGCGGTCGAGACGGCGTTCCTCGTCGGCCTCGCCGCCGGACTGCCCGCGGCCGGCCGGCTCGGCGACCGGTACGGGGTGAAGCGGGTGTTCCTCGCCGCGCTGGCCGCTTTCACGCTCGCCTCCGCGCTGTGCGCCGCCGCCCCCGGGCTGGGCGCGCTGGCCGCCGCCCGGGCCGTCCAGGGCGTCGCGGGCGGCCTGTTGACGCCGGTCGGGATGACGCTGCTGTTCCGCGCCTTCGCCCCGCACGAGCGGGCGGGCCTCGGCAAGGTGCTGATCGTCCCGACCGCACTGATGCCGGCCCTCGGCCCGCCGCTCGGCGGCTTCCTCACCGAACGCCTGTCCTGGCACTGGCTGTTCCTCGTGAACGTGCCGATCGGCGTGGCCGCCGTGGCCGTGGGACTCGTCGGCCTGCGCGCGGGGGAGGAGCCCCCGGCGGGGCGCTTCGACACCACCGGCTTCCTGCTCGCCACCCCGGGCCTGGGCCTGCTCACCTACGCCCTCGGCTTCGGCCCGGCGCAGGGCTGGTCATCGCCCGGGGTGCTGGTGAGCGGGGTGGCGGGGGCGGGGCTCCTCATCCTCGCTGTCCGCCACCAACTCGGGGCCGCCGAGCCACTGGTGGACCTCCGCCTGCTCGCCGACCGCACCTTCGGCGCCGCCACCTGGCTCGCGCTGCTGACCTCGGCCGGGCTGATGGGCGCGCTGTTCGTCCTCCCGCTGCTCTACCAAGTGGCGCTCGGCGTATCGGCGTTGGACGCGGGCCTGAGCGTCTTCCCGGAGGCGGTGGGCCTGATGGCCGCCTCGCACGTGGTGGACCGCCTCCTGCCCCGCCTGGGCCCGCGCCGCCTCGCGCTGCCTGCCTTGCTGCTGGCGGCGGCCGTCCTGGCGGCCCTGGCGGTCACCGAAGGCCCGTGGGCGGTACGAGCGTTGATGTTCGCCGTCGGCCTGGTCCTGGGCACTGCGGTACTCACCCTGCAGATCGCCGGCTTCGCCGACGTCCCCCCACCGGCGACGGGCCGGGCGATGGCCCTCTTCACCATCGTCCGCACCCTCGGCGGAGCCCTGGGCATCGCCGCCACGGCCGCCCTCATCGGCCTCCTCGCCGACGGCGACAACCCCACCCCCTACCGCATAGCCCTCCTGGCCACCGCCCTCCTGATCGCCACCGGAACCCCGCTCGCCACCCGCTTCCCAGGCAAGCCACCGGCCGGCATGACCCCGTGACCGACCCCACCCACCGTACGGTGACCACATGAACCCTGAGCGCTACCGCCTGCTCGAAGAGGCCCGATGGAGCCTCCCGGAGGGCTACAAGGTGGAGCTGTCCGGCGACATCATCGTGATGCAGGCGTCGCCGTCCCCGATCCACCAGCGCAACCTGGCTCTCGTCCAGCGCCAGTTCGAGGCGCATTGCCCGCCCGGCTACTTCCCGACCGGCAACAGCGACCTGTCCTCGCCCGAAGCCGGTTCGGTCAGGAACCCCGACCTCACCTACGTGCCGGACGAGGTCACCGACCTCCCCGAGCACGACATCCCCGCCGAGCTGGCCCTGATCGCGGTCGAGATCGTCTCGCCGTCCAACCCGGAGAACGACTGGACCGGCAAGGTCCGCGACTACCCGCGCATGGGCTTCCCGCTCTACCTGATCGTCGACCCCCGGCAGAAGACGGTGACGCTGTTCTCCGAGCCGAACCACGACCGCTACCACACGCGGACCGAGCGGAAGTTCGGCGATGCGATCCGCATCCGCGACCCGTTCGGTTTCGAACTGGATCTGTCGGGGCTCGTCCCCTACAAGGACTGAGCGAGCGGACGCGGGCAGGGCCGCTCCCCGTGGAGATCGGGGAGCGGCCCTGTGGTGCTCGGGGTCAGCGGATGGTGGCGTGGCTGGTCGTGGTGACGGTGTTGGCGGGGTTGTCGTTGTCGGTGATCGTGACGGTGATGGTGTAGGTGCCGCGGCGTCCGTAGGTGTGGGTGCCGTCGACGAAGAACGGGCCGCCGGTGGCGCCCGAGATGGTGCCGGTGGAGGTGGTGTTGTCGCCCCAGCTGATGGTGGCGGTGTAGTCGGCGGCCAGCGCCTTGGTGTCGGGGTCACTGAAGACGGCGACGTGCCCGGAGACCGGGCGCCGGGCGCGGCCGGAGAGGTCGAGGCCGGAGCCGCTGATCGGCTGGTCGGTCCACGTGACGGTGGCGCTGCCGGAGGTCTGGACGGTGCCGGAGGTGTTGGTGAAGCTCGCCTGGACGGTGTCCGTGCCGACGGCGGTGCCGGTGTAGGCGAAGGTGGCGTTGCCGTTGGTGTCGGTGGTGACGCTCCCGGTCTTGCCGGCGTTCGGGCCCGACAGGACGGTGAACGTCACCGGCACGCCCGCCTGCCCGGTGCCGCCGGCCTCGATGGTGGCGGTGAGCATCGCGTTGCTGCCGGTGTTCTGCGACTGGCTCACCGGGACGAGGTTGATGGTCTCGGGCTTGGTCCAGGTGACGGTCACCGTGTTCGAGGTGCGCTGGTTGCCGTCCACGTCGGTGACGACGGCGTCCAGGCTGACCGTGCCGACGGTGCTGCTGGTGTAGTTGAACACCGCGTTGCCGTTGCTGTCCGTCGCGACGACTTGCAGCGGCGTCGGTGAGCCCCCGGTCGAACTGAGCTGGTCGAACGTCACCTGCACCCCCTGCTGCGGCGCGCCCCCGGCCGTGACGTTGGCCGTGAGCGGCGCGGTGCCGCCGGAGGTCTGCGTCTGGCTGGCCGGTGTCAGCGTGACGACCGGGACGGGGACCCACTGCACGGTGGCCACGGCGGAGTAGGTGTTCATCCGGGTGTCGGTGACCGAGGCCGTCACCATGTCGCCGCCCACGTGGGCGCCGGTGTAGGGGAACATCGCCAGGCCGCCGGAGTCCGTCATGACGTCCCCCGTGGTGTTGTTCGGGCCCTGGACGGCGAAGTGCACCGAAACGTGTTGCAGCGCATTGCCGTTGGCGTCCGTGACCTTGGCCGTGAGGGTCGCCTGATCGCCGGCCACGTGTGTGGAGGAGTTCGGCGTCAGCGTCAGCACGTACGTCGGCTGCCAGTTCACCTGGACTTGGCTCGCGTTGACCGGGTTGCCGAACTGGTCCTGCACCTGGGCGCCCACGATGTCGGCGCCGGGCCGGGTGCCCGGGTAGCTGAGGACGGCCGTCCCGGAGGTGGTGCTGCCGACGTCGGCGACGACCGGCTGCGGCCCGCTCGCGGCGCCGTTCGGGCCCATCACGTTGAAGGTGACGTTCGCGGGCAGCATGTAGCCCGGCGGCACCGTGACGGAGGCGGTCACCGTGGCCGTCCCCTGGACGCCGAGGGTCTGGCTCGGCGGGTTCAGGGTGATGGCGACGGCGGGCTGCCAGGAGACGAAGGCCTGGTTGGAGAAGTCCTGGGTGACGTTGTCCGACTCGACCACGCTGGCCTGGAAGCCGTCGGTGATCTGAGCCTTCGTGCTGTTGTCCGTGAAGGCCGCCTGGCCGCTGCCGTCCGTCATCATGGTCGCGGTCTGCCCGGTGGCCGGACCGCTGATGACGGTCAGCGTGACGGTCTTCCCGGCACCGACCAGGGTCCCGTCGCTCGTGTTCCGCACGGTGGCGGTGAGCATCGCGGTGGCGCCGACCGTCGGGCTCTGCGTCAACGGCTGGAGCATGACGGAGTACTGCGGCGCGGCCGCGTGGGCCTGCGGGAGCTGGGAGCCGAGCGAGATGGCGAGCCCGAGCAGGCCCGCGAGGGGGGCCAGGAGTCGTCTTCGGAAGAGGATCACGAGAGGGGCCTCCGGAGGTGGGGAGCTGGTGGCCGCACCGCCGAAGTCCTGCGCCTCGCGGCGCGGCATCCTGATTTGACCGGTGGTCGGCGTGCGAACGGGCCCTGCCACGGGTCCGGCGGCCGGATTTCACCCGGCCGCCGGACATCCGTCCGACAAGCTACGGCCGGGCCGCCGGCTCCCGGGCGGTCACTCGCTCGGCCAGAGGATCATCTTCGCGAGGGCGTGGCGGGCCGGGGCGCCGCCCAATGCCGTGAGGGCTGTGCGGAGGTCGTGGAGGTCCGCGACGGTGAGCTGGAGCGGGGGTTCGTCCGGCTGGTAGGTGGTGCGGATCGGGTAGTCCACGCCGGGCGTGGTGGTCATCTCGATGTGGCAGCCGAGCACGTGGGTGACCGGGCGGCGGTCGGAGAAGGCGATCAGGCGGTCGACGGTGCGCGTGAACGCGGGCCAGTCGTCGATGTAGAGCCGCCCGGGGTAGACGGTGTCGCCGGTGAGGAGGATGCCCGTCCACGGGTCGTAGTACGTGACGGCGGCCGGGTGGTGGCCCGGGGTGGCGAGGCACTCCAGGACGCGTCCGCCGCCGAGGTCGACGGTGGTCACGGCGTCCGGGTCGGCGTCGAAGCCGAAGTAGGGCCACGCGACGGCCGGATCGGCGGCGATCACGGTCGTGCCGGGGCGGCCGGCGAACTGGCCGTCGCCCGCCACGTGGTCGCCGTGCGGGTGGGTGTGCAGGACGAGCAGTTCGTACCCCTCCCGCGGATGGCGGGCCAGCCACGTCCCGATCAACTCGTCGACCACCGGGCGCAGCGGGAAGTGGGCGGCCTCGGCGGTCGCCCCGGTGTCGATGAGCACCGCCCGTTCGGCCCCGAACAGCAGGTACAGGAACGGCGCTTCGTAGTGGACGGCCTTGTTCTGCCGCAGCACGACGGTGTGTTCGTCGTACGCGTGGACCTGGATCTCCGGCCCGGTGTCGTGCTTGGCCGACGGCGAGCCGTGGATCCACCGCACGTCCAGCGGCCGCGGCACCGGGACGGCCCGGTCGGACTCGGGCATGACGCCTCCTCGGTGCGTCGTCTTGTCGGGCCGGGTACGGCGCACGTCTCGTCCGGGGCGGGCGCGCCGGTGCGCCGCCACCGGGACGCTAGCACGGTGCCGGCCCGCCCCCGGGACGTGCCGGCGGGGCGGGGCGCCGGGGGCCCCGGGGGGCCGGCCGG
>NZ_JBFBDY010000197.1:0-10971 GCF_040683475.1 Kitasatospora sp. NPDC093558
CAGATCGGGGCGTGCCCGGCGATGTTCGCCTTCCGTGTGCCGCTCGGGGAGAGGCCGGCGATCGTCGCCGCGGTGGCGGCCGGCACCGGGGCGGGGGCCCGGCGGATCGGGTTCCCCGCGGGATCGCAGCAGCCCTCCCGGCGGCAGAGGAAGGACCACCAACGGCCGTCCGAGACGCACAGCGACTCCTTGACCGGCACGCCCCGGCGGGCGAACGCGGCCCGGAGGCCGTCGGCCAGCGGGCGCAGGCCGTCCACCGCCGGCGGCCCGTGCCCCGGGACCGGGTCCTGGCAGAGGTAGAGCAGCACTTGGATCGGCCGGCTGCCGCGCTGTTCGGAGACGTCGACCAGCAGGGCGGCCGTCTCCTCCGCCGCGGCCGGCCACTGCGAGCGGGACGCGGGGATGTCCGCCCGGAGCACCCCGCCCTGGTGGAGGTCGGGGCCGTGCAGGCCCACGGCGACGATGCTGTCGTCGGGGAAGAAGCCCAGGAGGTAGGGCAGCAGCTCGGCCATGTCGGCCGGGCCGCGCATCGTCACCGGCCGATGGCCGGAGGCGGGGCCGAGGGAGAGCGTGACCTGCTCGTCGTTCATGGTGTTGCCGCCGTTCGTCGTGGGGTCGTGGTCCATGCCGTCGCCCTTGTTCGAGGTGCGGCCGCCGTTCTCGGCGCGGCCGTCGTTCTTGCCGTGGTCGTTGTTCTTGGCGTTCATGACGGGAAGCGTGCCGCACCCCGAAATCCCCGTCGGACTTTTGTTTTTTCCTGTGGACAACCCCGGGCCGGAATTCCGCTTCGCTCGTTCGGCGCACGCCACCGCCACTCTCCCGAGTGAAATTTGACTGCCGTTCAACCTAAGAGCGGATGACATACACCCCCGTTCCACCTTTCTCCCCCGCCCCGGCATTCGCCCGTTGTCGGCGCCTCGGGGTTACATGGACGCCATGCAGCCGCACGAGATCCACACCACCGCCACCGCCGCCGACCGCGCCGAGGTCAGGGCGCGGGCCGAGGCCGTCCTGCGCGAGCTGGCCGGCCCCGGCGCCGCCCTGCGCGACGACCAGTGGACGGCCATCGAGGCCCTGGTGGTCGACCACCGCCGCGCCCTGGTCGTGCAGCGCACCGGCTGGGGCAAGTCCGCCGTCTACTTCATCGCCACCGCCCTGCTCCGCGCCCGGGGCGCGGGGCCCACGGTGATCGTCTCGCCGCTGCTCGCCCTGATGCGCAACCAGGTCGATTCCGCGGCCCGGGCGGGCATCCACGCCCGCACCATCAACTCGGCCAACACCGAGGAGTGGGACGCGATCCAGGCCGAGGTCGCGGCCGGGCAGGTGGACGTCCTGCTGGTCAGCCCGGAGCGGCTGAACAACCCCGACTTCCGCGACCAGGTGCTCCCCAAGCTCGCCGCCTCCACCGGCCTGCTCGTGGTCGACGAGGCGCACTGCATCTCCGACTGGGGCCACGACTTCCGGCCCGACTACCGCCGGCTGCGCACCATGCTCGCCGAACTCCCGCCCGGGGTCCCGGTGCTGGCCACCACCGCCACGGCCAACGCCCGGGTCACCGCGGACGTCGCCGAGCAGCTCGGCACCGGCACCGCCGACGAGCACGCCCTGGTGCTGCGCGGCCCGCTCGACCGGGAGAGCCTCACCCTCGGCGTGCTCGCCCTGCCCGACCCGGCGCACCGGCTCGCCTGGCTGGCCGACCACCTCGACCGTCTGCCGGGCTCGGGCATCGTCTACACCCTGACGGTGGCCGCGGCCGAGGAGGTCACCGCGTTCCTGCGCGAGCGCGGCTTCACCGTGGCCTCCTACTCCGGCCGCACCGAGGACGCCGAGCGCCGCACCGCCGAGGCCGACCTGCTGGCCAACCGGGTCAAGGCGCTGGTCGCCACCTCCGCGCTCGGCATGGGCTTCGACAAGCCCGACCTCGGCTTCGTCGTGCACCTGGGCTCGCCCAGTTCCCCGATCGCCTACTACCAGCAGGTCGGCCGGGCCGGTCGCGGCGTCGACCGGGCCGAGGTGCTGCTCCTGCCCGGGCGCGAGGACGAGGCGATCTGGCGCTACTTCGCCTCGCTGGCCTTCCCCCCGGAGGAGCAGGTGCGCCGCACGATCGACGCGCTCGCCGAGGCCGGCCGGCCGCTGTCGACGGCCGCGCTGGAGCCCCGGGTGGACCTGCGCCGCACCCGGCTGGAGACCATGCTCAAGGTGCTCGACGTGGACGGCGCCGTCCGCCGGGTCAAGGGCGGGTGGACGGCCACCGGGCAGAGCTGGGAGTACGACACCGCCCGCTACGCCAAGGTCGCGGCCTCCCGCGAGGCCGAGCAGCGGGCGATGCGCGAGTACGCGGCGGCCACCGGCTGCCGGATGGAGTTCCTGCGGCGCCAGCTGGACGACGAGGAGGCCGCGCCCTGCGGGCGGTGCGACAACTGCGCCGGGCCGCTGCACACCCCGGAGGTGTCCGCCGCCACGCTGGAGGCCGCCCGCGCCGCGCTCGGCCGCCCCGGGGTCGGCTTCGAGCCGCGCCGGCTGTGGCCCACCGGCATGGAGGCCGTCGGCGTGGCGCTCAAGGGCCGCATCCCGGCCGGGGAGCAGGCCGAGACCGGCCGGGCGCTCGGCCGGCTGTCCGACATCGGCTGGGGCACCCGGCTGCGCACCCTGCTCGCCGAGCAGGCGCCGGACGTGCCCGTCCCCGGCGAGGCGGTGGACGCCCTGGTGACGGTGCTCGCGGACTGGGCGCGCGGGCCGGGCGGCTGGGCCGGGCCCGCCTCGGCCGACGGCACCCGGCTGGAGCGGCCGGCCGGGGTGGTGACCATGGCCTCCTCGACCCGCCCCCAGCTGGTCGGCAGCCTCGGTGCGCGGATCGCGGAGATCGGGCGGCTGCCGCTGCTCGGACGGATCGAGTACGCGGACGGCCGGCCTCCGCACGGTGCCCGCAGCAACAGCGCGCAGCGGCTGCGTTCGGTGAGCGAAGCGCTGGTCCTGCCGCCCGAGTTGGCGCAGGCGGTGGCCGCCGCGGGCGGTCCGGTGCTGCTGGTGGACGACCTCGTCGACTCGGGCTGGACGGTCACCGTCGCCGCGCGCCTGCTGCGCCGCGCCGGGGCGAGCGCCGTACTGCCCCTGGTGCTGGCCGTGCAGGCCTGAGCCGGGCGGCCCGGACGGCGGGCCGGGTACCCGGACGGACTACTGGACTCACTCGAATGGCCTAAGGGAGGGAGAGATCACATCGGCGGGGCGCCCGCGGAGGACCGAAGACGGGAGAGGGGCGGTGACATTGCGGAACCCAGTTCACGGGCCGTTCACACGGGCCCTCGCCGGGCTGCGGAGATGCCTGAGTAGCGCTTGCGCCACGGTGGAATATATCCGGCAGAACGTGGACTTTCGGGCGGCGTTCATCATTTCATCGTTGCCGCTCCGCCCCCGATGCCCCGAGAATTGGCGGGTACCCGAAACCTGGTCCGGTGGACCCCGCCTTCGGCGTACGCAGGTACCCGCGTGCCCGTGGGTCGGGAAGGAGGATCGTGATCAACGGTATCGGCCGAGGTCAGTCTCCCCTCGCCCGGAGTTCGGCGCCCAGACGGCTGCTGGACCTGGAGACCTGGACCGCCTCGGGGATCCCGTTGCTGCGCGATCCGCGCGACTTCGTCCTGGAGTTGCACCAGCGCCACCTGCCCCAGCCGGGCACGGTCGTCATCGCCGTCCTCGACGCGGTGCACCACCTGAGCGCCTCGGCCTCGTTCACGCCCTGGCCGCACGACACGGACGGCTGGCAGCACCGAAACGCGCTGCTCGCGCACCTGCGCCAGATCACCCCGCACGACCTGCGCCAGCCCGCACCGACCCGCACCGCGGTGCTGCTGCGCTGCCGCGAGGGCGCCCCGGGCTGGACCGAGCAGGACGGGGCCTGGATGTGGGCGCTGCGGGACGCGGCAGTCCTGCACGGACTGCGCTGCGGCTCGTACGTCGCGCTGACCCCGGCCGGCTGGCAGATCCTCGGGGACGGGCGGCAGGGCCGCAATCCGCACGCGGGTTCGTGGGCGGACGGACCGGTCCACACCGTGACGGAGCTGCCCCCGCGCACGGCCCTGGACACCCCGAGCGGCCGGCGCGCGCTGCGCCAGACGTCCGAGCGGCCCTGGACGCCCGCGAGGGTCGCCGCGATCCAGCCGGCCCGCCGCACCGGGACCCGCTGAGCCCGTCAGGCTCGGAGGGCTCGACGGTCTCGACGGTCTCCACCGGCTCAACGCCCTCCACGGGCTCGGCAGGCTCCGCGCGCTCGCCGGGCCCCAAGGGCCCCAAGAACCCCAAGGCCCCCAAGGGCTCCGCGGCCTCCCCGCGCTACCCGACCGGCTGCGGACCACGGCGGGGTACGACGGCCCGCGGGCCCGGCACCGTACGGCACCGGGCCCGGGCGGGACCGCACGCCTCAGGCGCTGACCGGACGGCCGGGCGCCGCGCCGGCGGCACCCGCGGCGGCCGGGCCGGCGTCACCGCAGACCACGAGCAGCACGGACGCGTGGCCGAGCGCCCCGGTGTACGCCTCGGCGGCCCGGGCGGCCGGTCCGCCGTTGGCGACCAGGACGACCACCTCGCGACGGGCCGGACGGGTCAGCGCGGCGTCCGCGTAGAACACGTCCCCGCCCTCGGCGAGTTGCGCCCAGTAGCGCTCCTCGCCAAAGGAGAGCTCGTGCTGCTGCCACGGGTGCGCCTCGCCGACCGTCAGCACCAGGATCTCGCCCGGGCTGCGCCCGGCGTCGAGCAGCTGGTCGACCACCTCGTCGGCGCGCTCCAGCGCCTCGGCCGGGGTGGCCGCGACCCGCCGGACCTCGATCTGCGGTGCGGTCGGCGCCGGACGGCGCGGCGCCGGGCCGGGCTTGGGCGCCGGGCGCGCCTGCGGACCGGGCCGGCCGGCGGTCGGCGATGCCGGGCGCGGCGGCGCGGGACGGGGGCCGGGCACCGGGGCGGGCGCGGCGACGGTGGTGGGTGCGGTGGCGGGTGCGCTGCCGGTGGCAGGCGCGCGGAGGGCTTGTGCGTCCGACTCTCGCGGGAAGGGAACGCCGGGGCCCGGGAGGCTCTCGTGAATCTCCGGCTCCTCGGGGAAGACAGGCATACCCGGATATCTATCAAATGCCGGTCGAACGCGCACGGGCGCCCCACCCGTTGGGCGCCAACGCGTTGCCGGACCCACTCGGGGCAATTCCAGACGGACCGTCAGAAACCGAGCGTCAACTGTTCGTCGGCGGAGCCTTCGGCCGCTTCGAGACCCGGCCGGATCCGCTTCAAGTGACGCCACTTCGGCAGTGCGTCCAAGTACGCCCAGGAGAGGCGGTGGTGTTCGGTGGGGCCGAACTCCTCCAGTGCGGCGCGGTGCACCGGGGAGGGATAGCCGGCGTTGTCGGCGAAGCCGTACGCGGCGTACTGCTCGCCGAGTTCGGCCATCAGCCCGTCGCGGTGGACCTTGGCGAGGACGGAGGCGGCGGAGACGCAGATGCAGGACTGGTCGCCCTTGATCACCGTGCGCACCCGCCACGGGCCGCCGAGGTAGTCGTGCTTGCCGTCGAGGATCACCGCGTCGGGCTCGACCGGCAGCGCCTCCAGGGCGCGGACGGCGGCCAGCCGCAGGGCGGCGGTCATGCCGAGCTCGTCGCACTCCTGCGGCGAGGCGTGGCCGAGCGCGTACGCCGTGACCCAGTCGGCGAGGACCGGCGCGAGCGCGCGGCGGCGCAGTTCGGTGAGCAGCTTGGAGTCGGTGAGGCCCTCCGGCGGCCGGCGCAGTCCGGTGACGGCCGCGCCGACGGTGACCGGTCCCGCCCAGGCGCCGCGCCCGACCTCGTCCAGCCCCACGACGATCTTGGCGCCGGCCCGGCGGAGCGCGCGCTCGACGGAGTGCGTCGGCGGGACGATGGGCATCACAGGCTCCGTTCGGCTGGGCGGCCCGTTCAGCTGGGGCAGCTCCAGCCTAAGCCCGTGGCCGAGGTGCCCCACGCCACGCCGGAAGGGGCCGCCGAGGGCTGCCAAGGGGCCACCGCGGGGAGCGCCGGCCCGGCGCGCCTCAGGCCCGGATCATCGGCATCAGCACGTCGTCGACCAGACGAAACGCGTAGTCGGGCGGCATGTTCTCCCGGCCGCGGATCTTGACCTGGTAGAGCAGCATCGCCGGGGCGACGTCCGCGACCATCGGCGCGACGGCCCCGGGGCGGACCTCGCCGCGCCCCGCCCCGCGGCGGAGGATGTCGAGGATCGTCTCCGTCGTCGGCGCGACCACCCGCTGCACGATGAAGTCCTTGAACAGCTGCGCCTGTTCGTGGTCGAGCTCGCCCATCAGCACCTGCATGGCGCTGCCCGCCCGCGAGTTCATCGCACCCGCGAACACCTCGATGAGCTGCAGGAGTTCGCCACGGGTGGACCCGAGGTCGGGGACGCCGTTGGGGCGTGGCAGAGTGGAGTCCAGGGCGTCCACGACCAGTTCGACCTTGGAGGCCCAGCGCCGGTAAAGCGCGGCCTTGCCGGTCCGCGCCGCAGCGGCGACGCCCTCCATCGTCAGCCGTGCGAACCCGCCGGAGGTGAGCTGGTCGAGCGTGGCCGCGAAGATCGCGTTCTCCAGGTCCTTGCCGCGGCGCCGCACCGGCCGGGTGAGGACCTCGGCGGCCACCCGCACCGAGCACAGGCCCGGCGAGCCGGACACCGTCCGAGCTGCCGGCACCGCGGCCTCCGGGGCCGGGCCGAGCGCCCGGTCCGTCACCTGGCGTCGCACCGAATGATCCATTGCCACCAACCTTAAGGAACGCTTGCGTTCACAAACCGGCCCAGGATATCGTCCACCTTAGTGAACGATCCCGTTCCTTCCTAGCCTGCCGCACGGCGCAGGATCCCCGCCGGACCCGAGGTCCGCAGCACACCAGGCACATAGCCAGCAGGGGGCACTTTCGTGGCTATATCCGACACGCTCAGCAAGAACTCACCACCGCACGGCGGCCCGAGCCGCGGCAAGGGCATCACCCTGGCGGTCATCGCGGCGACGCAGCTCATGGTGGTGCTCGACGCGACCATCGTGAACATCGCGCTCCCCGGCATCAAGGACGCGCTGGGGTTCTCGACCACCGACCTGTCCTGGGTCATCAACGCCTACACCCTGACCTTCGGCGGTCTGCTGCTGCTCGGCGGTCGCGCGGGTGACATCCTCGGCCGCCGCCGGGTGTTCATCTTCGGCACCCTGCTGTTCGGCTTCGCCTCGCTGCTGGGCGGCTTCGCCCAGGACAGCACCCTGCTGCTGGCCGCCCGGGCGCTCCAGGGGATCGGCGGCGCGATCTGTTCCCCGACGGCCTTCGCGCTGATCGCCACCAACTTCGAGGAGGGGCCGGAACGCAACAAGGCGTTCGGCGTGTTCTCGGCGGTGGCGGGTTCGGGCGCGGCGATCGGCCTGCTGGCCGGCGGTCTGCTCACCGAATACCTGGACTGGCGCTGGGTCTTCTTCGTCAACGTGCCGATCGCGGCGCTGATCGCGATCGCCGCGCCGCGCTACATCACCGAGTCCGAGCGCACCGACGGCCGCTTCGACCTGCCCGGCGCGTTCACCTCGACGCTGGGCCTGGTCGGCCTCGTCTACGGGTTCATCCGCGCCGCCAACCCGGACTACGGCTGGTCGGACGGGCTGACGATCGGTTCCTTCGCGGCCGGCGTGATCCTGCTCGCCTCCTTCTTCGTGATCGAGCGGCGGACCGCTCAGCCGATCACCCCGCTGCACCTGTTCGCCAACCGCAACCGCACCGGCGGCCTGGTGATGATGCTCTGCCTGGCCGCGGCCATGTTCGGCATCTTCTTCTACGTCGTGCTCTTCGTGCAGGGCCCGCTCGGCTACAGCCCCCTGAAGGCAGGCGTATCGTTCCTGCCGATCAGCGTCGCGATCATCATCGCCGCTCAGGTCGCCTCCACCCTCCAGGCCAAGTACGGCCCGAAGCCGTTCATGGCCGGCGGCGCGCTGCTGGTCACCATCGGCCTGACCTGGCTGACCCAGATGGACAAGGACAGCGGCTACCTCGACGGGGTGCTCGGCCCCACGGTGGTGTTCGGCTTCGGCATGGGCCTGATCTTCGTCCCGGTCATGCTGCTCTCCGTGGCCGGCGTCCCCGACGAGGAGACCGGCGCCGCCTCCGGCCTGCTCAACTCGATGCAGCAGATCGGTGGTTCGCTCGGCCTGTCGATCCTGACCACGGTGTTCGCCCACTACGCCACGGCCGAGACCAAGCTGCAGATGCCGGCGTTCATGCAGTCGGCCACGCCGGAGCAGCTGGGCTACCTCAAGGAGCACCAGGACTTCCCACCGGGCACGGACGCGGCCAACTCCGTCCTCATCCAGGGCACTTCGCACGGCTTCATCGTGGGCGCCGCGCTCGCGGGGGTCGCGCTGCTGGTCGCGCTCTTCGCGATCAAGGCCAAGGCGAGCGACCTGCCGTCGGAGACCTCCGGCGTCGCGATGCACTGACGCGAGCAGGCGCGCGCAATCGCCTGGAAGAACGGACGGGCCGGCCGGGAGCAACGCGCTCCCGGCCGGCCCGTCCGTCGTTCCGCAGGTCAGCGGTTCAGGTCAGCAGTACGGGTCAGCAGTACAAGTCAGCAGTACAAGTCGGCAGTACGAGTCAGCGGTGCACGCCGATCGTCAACCCCGCCTGCTCGCACGCGCTCGGCCCACGGCTTACGTCCATCAGGGGCCGTGCGGCGAGGATGTCCCGGGCCCGGGCGGAGGAGAGGCTGGCGGCGTACCAGGGCTCGGCTCGGTTCCCCAGGTCGGCGCGGATCAGTTGCAGCGCGCACGCCCGCGGGGCAGGCGGCAGCCGGTCGAGGGCGGGGACGGCGTCCGGCGAGAGGTCGCGGACGTTGCGCAGGTCGATCCGGCCGGTCCGCTCGTAGCGGGCGACGTTCTGCTCGGCGACGATCGCGTCCGGCCCCATCAGCCCGTAGACCACGGCGGCCAGCGCACCGCTGAGCACGACGGCGCGCGGCAGCCAGCCGGCCGAGCGGGTGAGGCCGGCGGCGATGACCAGGGCGAAGACGCCGCCGAGCCAGATCTCCACCACCAGCACCCAGAGCCGGAGCCGGGTGAGCCCCGAGGCGTCTACGTAGAACCACATCCGGCCGAGCGCCGACGCGACGACGGTCAGCGCGAGGACGCAGAGCACGCCGAGCAGGATCCGGGCCAGGCGGCGGTCGGCGGGCGTGGTGCGCGGGGCCCACCGCTGGGCGACGGCGACGACCACGAGCGTCAGCACCGTGATGACGGACAGCTGCCAGAAGCCCTGCCGCGCGTACTCGGAGCGGCTCATCCCGGTGTTGCGCAGGACGGCGTCCGCGCCGCCCAGCACCACCACGGCCTGGATGACCGCGAAGACGGCGAACATCAGGTCGAGCGCGACCAGCGGCAGCGCCCACTCCAGCCGCCCGCGGGCCCGGCCGGGCCGGACCACCGTACGGTCCCAGCGGCGCGGCCCGGCGGCGATGTGCGCGAAGCCGAGCGCGGTGAGCAGCCCGACCGCGAACAGCACGACGCGCCACGGGAGCCGGTCGAGGTCCACGCTGGGGTTGAGGCTGCCGAGGACGTCCGCCATGGCGGCGTCGGCCCCGGAGAACAGCCAGCCGAAGACGACGAGGAGGACGGCGGCGACCGCGAGGGCCTTCAGGACGGGAACGATCCGGCCCCGGCCGCGCAGGCGGTGGCCGGACAGGCCCTTCGCGGCCCAGAGCACGCCCGGCCCGAACTGCCAGAGGACGCCCGGCAGGGCGAGCAGCACGCCCGGCCAGCGGCGGCCGCCGTGCAGCGCGAGCGAGGCCAGCGCCAGCGCGCCGACCACGGCGATCGCCACCGGCCAGCCCGCCTCCCACAGGGCCGGGACGACCAGCAGGGCGAGCGCGAGCACGCTCAAGACGACTGTCCAGGGCCGGACCCGGCGGCCTGCCGCGCGGGCCGCGAGCCCGGCCACGGTCGCCGCGGCGACCCCACAGACCGACAGCCCGACGCCGAGGCCGTCGCCGAGCAGCCAGGCCGTCAGGAACCCGGTGAACAGCGCCGCGCCGACGACCCAGAGCGAGGCGGTGGCCTTGCCTCCGGGGTCGCTGGGCCGCAGCCACGGGAACCCTTCGGGGGCGGGCTTGCCCGGCCCCCACGCAGGCCCGGCGGCAGGTCCGGCGGGTCCGGCTGGTCCGGCGGCGGGCTCCCAGGCGGCCCCCCAGGCGTCGGCGGAAGGCCCGGAAGCGGGTGGCGGATCGGCCGGGGCGGGGCTGGACGGCGCGGACATGAGTCCCCCTCAGTGGTCGGTGGGCAGGCGGGAACAGCCCTCCGGGCAGTCCGCCGGCAGGCGCGCTCGGCGCTGCGACTGGAGCCGACTGTAGACCATTCTGAACAGGTTCAAAAGTCGGATCTGAACGCGTTCAGAACACTCCGACCACCGGGGAGTCCCCGCCTACCCCTGCACCGAACCCGCGAGCAGCCCACGGACGAAGTACCGCCGGAGACCGAAGAAGACGATCAGCGGGACGACGAACGACAGGAACGCCCCCGCCGTCAGCAGCTCCCAGCGCCCGCCGAACGACCCGGACAGCTGCGTGTAGAACGAGCGCAGCAGCGGCGCGACCAGGCGACCAGGAGCAGCAGCACGGCCGGTCCGAGGCAGACGGCGACGGCCAGCTGGCCCGCCCGCGAGGAAGATCAGCAGCAGGACGCCGAGGAAGCCGGCGACCGCGCCGAAGGTGTTGCCGAACTTGATCGCCGCGTCAGCCCCACGCGCCGCCGGCGAGCGCGGCGGCGGAGGGCGGGGTGCCGGGTACGGACATGGCTGCCCGTCCCTCCTGGTGCCGGTGGGAAGGGGGCGGGCGGTGCGGGTGGGTGGCCCCGCTCCCAGGACCACCGGATGGGCGCCGTCGGCCGGCTGCTGCGCAAGAGCTCGCTGGACGAGCTGCCGCAGCTGTGGAACGTCCTGCGCGGCGACA
>NZ_JBFBDY010000198.1:0-10918 GCF_040683475.1 Kitasatospora sp. NPDC093558
GGTGCGCCGCCGCGCAGGCCCGCCGGCGGCGGGGGCGGCGGTGCGGAGGCGGCGCCGCGGCCGCCCGGGTTGGCGGCGGGCGTGCCGGAGCCCGGGGTGTGCCGCAGCCCGGCGGGCGGGGGCGGCGGCGGGGCCGAAGCGCCGCCGCGGCCGAGCGCGCCGCCGTGAGCCGCGCCCGGACCGGACGGACCGCCGCGCAGCGCGCCCGGCGGGGGCGGCGGGGGTACGGAGGCCGCGTTGCGGCCGAGCGCGCCGCCCTGCGCCGCCTCGGCGGGCGCGGGAGGCGCGGCGGGCGCCGGAGCGCCGGGCAGACCACCGAGGCCGGGGCCGCCGGGGGCGAGCATGGTCGGCGCGTACTCCACGGCCGGACCGGCCGACGGCCCGGCGGGCGGCGGCGTCTCGGGCGCACCGGGCAGGCCCATCAGGCCCGGGACCCCGTCCTGCGGGGCGAGCATGGTCGGCGCGTACTCCACGGCCGGACCGGCCGGCGGCGCGGAGGGCGACGGCGTCTCGGGCGCACCGGGCAGGCCCATCAGGCCCGGCATCGCGTCCGGCGGCGCCAGCAGCGTCGGCGCGGGCTCGGCTGCCGGAGGCTGCACGGGGGCGGGGACCGGGGCGGGGCCAGGGGCGGGGGCAGGAGGAGCGGACTCGGGCGGCGCCGGGGGCATGCCCGGGACGGCGCTCCTGGGCATCAGCGCGGTGGCGGCCTCGGAGCCGGCCGGCGCGGGCGCGTCGGCCGACTCGGAGCCGAGCGTGCGCAGGCCCTCGGGCATCAGCATCGTCGCCGCCTCGGAGCCAGCCGGGGCGGGGCCCGGCGGGACCGGCGGAGCCGACTGCACCAGCGGCGGGACGGCCGGCTCGTCGTGGCCGGGCGGCGGGGCGAGCATGGTCGGCGCGTCCCCGGCGGGCCGGTCGGAGACCGGCGGGGTGGTCAGGACGGCCGGCGGGGGCGTCGGCGGCCCGGACGGCGGCGCCCACGAGGCGGCCTCGGCCGGCAGGCCGGTCGCCTCGGGCGCGAACTGCTCGGACACGGACTGCTCGGGCGCGAAGTGCTCGGGCACGGACTGCTCGGGCACGGACTGCTCGGGCACGGACTGCTCGACCGGGGCCACGGGGGCCGGAGCGGGAACCGGAGCCGGCGAAGGGGCAGGAGCAGGAGCAGGGGCAGGAACGGACGCAGGGGCAGGGGCAGCCGCCGGGGCCTCGCCCAGCCGCTCCGCCTCCGCCGCGATCGCCGCCGCACCCGCCTCCTGCAGCCACTGCGGCGGGCTGAGCAGGAAGGACGTCGCCTCGACGGGCCCGGGCGCGGGCTTCGCCGCCCCCGCCGGGTTGGCCGCCACCGGCCGCCCGTACACCTCCTCGTACTGCCGGACGACCTCGTTGACCGGCAGCGCGGGCCACAGCGTGCTCGCGCCGGAGTCGCGGGCGATCACCAGCCGCGCCCCGCCCGTCGGGCCGCCCGGCTCCGCAGCGCCGCCGGCGCCGTCCGCGGGCTGCACCGCCCAGCAGACGAAGCCCAGGTCGAACTCCCGGACCCGCACCTCGCGCTGCTGCGACCCCGGCACCCCGCCGTTGATCCACTCGTCGGCGAGCTCATGCGCCTGTGCGTACGTCACCACGCCCGGTTCACCCCTGTCCCCATCCTCGTCGTCCCCGTCGTCCCGGTCGTCCCGGTCACTCGCCCGGAACGGCCCGGGCGAACCCGCCGTCCACCATCAGCTCCGCGACCGTCTCCAGCTCGGGCGGGCTGCCGGCCAGCCGGAGCAGGAACTCGTCGAAGTCCTCGCCGCAGGGCAGCAGCAGCCGCTCGACCCGGTCCTCCGGGGCCTCCGGGGCGCCGGTGTCGCGGGCGTCGTCGTACAGGTGGAACCAGACCGTGCCGATCCGGTCGCCGCGGACCTTGAGCGCGACGATCCCGCCCTGTGCGTAGGCGATGCCGAGGTAGTCCTTGGTGAGGTGGTCGCGCAGGCACTTGTTGGCGTACACGACGTCCGCCGTCCCGTACTCCTCGGTGAGGGTCAGGAACGGCTGGTCGAGCAGCATCCCGAGGTCGGTGTCGAGCGCGACGCCGACCGGGGCCCGGCCGCCGCCGAGCTTGAGGAAGGTGCGGTAGGCGCCCGGCAACCGGTAGCCGAGGCGATCCTCGGCGCGCTGGAGCAGGTCCTCGGGGACGCTGATCGGGTCGCTGCCGTCCAGGGCCAGCGGGAAGTGCACCGGGCGGCGCTCCTGGAGCGGGCGGGTGCCGCGCTGGCCGTGGTCGGCGGCGGAGGTGGCGAGTCCGCCGTGGTGCCGCAGCAGCGCCTTGACCTCGACCGGGACGAGCTCCATCCGGCGCCAGCCGGGGGCGGCCCGGCCGGCGACGTGGTGCCAGGTCCAGCCGGGCGGGGTCGCGACGGCGGTGTGCAGGTCGGCCCAGAGCGGGTGGCCCTGGGTGAACAGCGCGGCGTTGGCCGAGACGTAGTCGGTCAGCCGCAGCTCGTCCACGCCGAGGCCCTCCGGCGGGTCGGCGACCTCGGCCGCCGCGGCGGCGTACGGGCCGAAGTCCGGGTAGCCGTACTCGTCCACCCGGACCCCGGCGGGGTACCGCTCCGCGCGGACCGGATCCGGGAAGTGCACCACCTGACCTGCGTACGCCGCGTTCGGTGCGGCGGAGACGCCGGGCCGACCTGTCGTCATCTGGGAGCCCCCACTGGCTGCTGCAAAATCGGTGCGTTTGCTGGACACCAGCGTAGGGGGTCACCCTCCTGGCCGAACCCCCGCACCTAGCGCAGCGCCGTCAGCAGCGCCTCGGCGACCCGGACCTGCTGGGCCTCGGTCATCTGCGGGTAAAGCGGGAGGGTGAGCAGTTCGCGCGCGGCCCGCTCGGCGGCCGGGAAGGCGCCCTCGCGGTGGCCGAGGAAGCGGAACGCGGGCTGCAGGTGGACCGGCACGGGATAGTGCACCCCGGCACCGATCCCGGCGGCGTGCAGCGCGGCGAGCACCGCGTCGCGGTCCCGGCCGGGGCCGATCCGCACGGCGTACAGGTGCCAGACGTGCTCGTTGCCGGGGGCGGTGCGCGGCAGGGCGAGGCCGTCGACGCCGCCGAGCAGCGCGTCGTAGCGGGCGGCGAGGGTGCGGCGGGCGGCGTTCCAGGCGGGCAGGCGGCGGAGCTTGGCGCGCAGGACGACGGCCTGGAGGGCGTCCATCCGGGAGTTGAAGCCGAAGCGCTCGTGGGTGTGCTTCTCGCGGGCGCCGTGGTCGCCGATCAGCCGGACGGCGTCGGCGAGTTCGCCGTCGTCGGTGAGCACCGCGCCGGCGTCGCCGCAGCCGCCGAGGTTCTTGCCGGGGTAGAAGCTGGTGGCCGCGATCCGCCCGTGCGTGCCGCGCCGACCGTGCTGCCGGGCGCCGTGGGACTGCGCGGCGTCCTCCACCACCGGCCGCCCGTCGGCCAGTTCGAGCAGCGGGCCCATGGGGGCGAGCTGGCCGTTGAGGTGGACGGGCAGCAGCGCGACGGCCCCGGGGAGCGCGTCGGCGGCCCGCTGCGGGTCGATCAGCAGGTGCACCGGGTCGGCGTCGACGAGCACCGGGTGCAGCCCGGCCCGCAGGACGGCCTCGGCGGTGGCGACGAAGGTGTTGGCGGGCAGCACGACGCCGCCGCCGGGCGGCAGGCCGAGGGCGCGCAGGGCGAGTTCGAGCGCGTCGGTGCCATTGGCGGCGCCGACGCAGTGCCGGGTGCCGGTGAAGTCGGCGTACTCCCGCTCGAATCCGGCCACTTCGGGGCCCTTGACGTAGCCGCCGGAGGCGAGGACGCGCTCGAATCCGGCCCGGACCTCGGCCTCGACCTCGGCGTGGGCGGCGGCCAGGTCCACCAGCGGGATGCCATCGGTGCCGCCAGGACCGCCAGTACCGCCGGTCACCGGACCACCACCCCGGCGGCCCCGGCGGCCTCGTCGACCCGGTCGGCGGCCCCCACCGGGATGGTGGCGCCGCCGAGCCGGAGGCTCAGCGAGGCCGCCTCCAGCAGCCGCAGCACCCGCACCCCGGCGTGCCCGTCGGTGAGCGGCGCGCGGCCCTCGACGATCGCGGCGGCGAACTCGGCCATCACGTTGCGCAGCGCCTCCTGCTCGACCAGCGCGGGCGCGACCATGTCGCCGACCCGGTAGGAGATCAGCGCCCGGTGCCGGATCGCGTCGGTGACCTCCTCGGGCGGGGTGAGGTCCACGCCCCGGTCGTGGACGGCGAGGCGGGCCTGCGGGTTGAGGTCGTCCCAGACCAGGGTGCGCCGGGAGCCGCCGATCAGCGTCGTGCGGACCTTCGTCGGGGAGAGCCAGTTGACGTGGCAGTGCGCGAGGGCGCCGTTGCTCAGGCGGACCGTCAGGTAGGCGACGCAGGCCCGCCCGGCGCCGATCGGGTCGGCGCCCTGGGCGGAGACCCCGACCGGTTCGACGCCGGGCGGCAGGACGAAGTCGAGGATGGACAGGTCGTGCGGGGCGAGGTCCCACAGCACGTCCACGTCCGGCTGCACCAGGCCGAGGTTGATCCGCACCGAGTCGAAGAACTGGACGTCGCCGATCTCGCCGCCGTGCACGAGCTCGCGGATCCGGCGAACCGCCGGGGTGTAGCAGAAGGTGTGGTCGCACATCAGCACGAGCCCGCGCCGCTCGGCGAGTTCGACGAGCTCGGCGGCCTCGGCGGCGGAGGTGGTGATCGGCTTCTCGACCAGCACGTGCTTGCCGGCCTCCAGCGCGGCCCGGACGAGCGCGTGGTGCGCGGCGGCGGGCGCGGCCACCGCGACGGCCCCGACCCGCTCGTCCTCCAGCACCCGCCGGTAGGAGGCGGTCGCGGTGACGGTGCTGTACTCCCCCAGCACGGCGCGGGCCTTGGCCTCGTCGAGGTCGCAGAGCCAGTGCAGCCGCAGCGCCCGGGTGTGCTGGGCGTTGCGGACCAGCTTGGGGCCCCAGTAGCCGGCGCCGACCACGGCGATGCCGACCGGCCGGGCGGGCGCGGGGGCGGGCGGCTCGCCCGGGGCGGGCACGTGTCCGCCGGGTGCCTCGTTGGCGTCCTCGGCCCCGTCCGGCCGCCCGTCCCGTCCCGGCGTCGGAGAAGTCATCGCACGAGCCCCCTCGCTCCGGCACCGGGCAGGCGCACCCCGGCGGCCCCAACGGTCGGCGCGGCCGGCGGAGTCGGGCCCGCGCCGGTCGTCCCGGACGGGCGGCCGCATCCCCTCGGCTCGCTGCCGGAACGGTACCGGCCGCCACCGGGACGCGGGGGCGGTTTCGGTAGATCGGCGGACAAGTCGTGACGGCCGTGTGCAGATTGAGCCGGTGTCCTGTCGGGATCGCGTCCCGAACCGGTCGGCCGCGCACACCCGTTCGCCCACCCCCGCACCCCGGTTGTACGGATGTCGGTGTCGTTTGACAGGCTTGCCCCGGACTGGGCGCACCGGTCGGGTCCGTCAGCGCAGACGAGGAGGACGACGCATGACCAGCGGTGAGCCGGCGGGCCCGCCCGTGCTGCGCCACCTCAGGGACAGCCTGCTGCCGGCCGTCGCCGCCGCGCTGTCGCTCAAGGGCGGCGAGGTGCACACCCTGGCCGGCGACAAGTCGGCCCGGCGCCCGGTGCTGCACCCACTGGTCGGCGAGTTCCTGGACGGCCTGCCGGTCGAGCTGCGCGAGCGCTTCACCGGCCGCTGCCCGGAGGCGGTGCTGCTGTCGCAGTACCTGGCCACGGTGGACGGCAGGCGCTCCAAGCGCGCCGCCCGCAAGCCGATGGGCCTGCCCGAGGCCCGCAAGGCACTCAAGGGCTCCCGGATGACAACCGTCCGGATCCGCGAGGAGGGCGACCCGGCGCACGGCACCCACGCGCCGCCGTGCCGCTCGTGCGTCCCGATGCTGGAGCACTTCACCGTGCAGAGCGTCGCGGTCGGGCCGCCCGCCCGCTGACCGCCGGCCCGGCCGGCGCCCTCCGCCGACGCGCCGCCGCGCTCAAGGCGGCCGGCTGGCACCCCGGCCGCTGGGAGATCCGGCGCGCCGAGGAGTGGGCCGACACCCTGGTGGGGTACGGCGGCCCGACCGGCGTGCCGCACGCGGTGTTCCCGGCGGCGGTGGAGGCCTGGGCCGAGTTCGGCGGCCTCGCCTTCGACCTGTCCGGCGCGGGCCGCCAGCTGGCCCGCACGCCGTTCCTGATCGACCCGATGTGCGGGCTGCACCAGCCGCGCACCCTGGCCGACCTCGGCCGCGCGCTGGGCACGAAGGTCGCGCCGCTCGGCGAGGAGGCGTACGGGCAGGCGCTGTTGGCGGTCGACGAGGAGGGCCGCGTCTACAGCCTGGATCACACGGGAGAGTGGTTCCTCGGCCACGGGATCGACCAGGCGATCTCGGCGCTGGTCCTCGGCACCGCCCCGGAACGGCTGCGCACCGCCGACGAGTACCAGTAAGACGAGTACCGGTAACCAGCGGCTACCGCAGCGGCTCGGCGTGGACGGCCAGCCGGGAGGGCAGCACCGCCTCGACCCGGAACCCGCCGTCCGCCTCCGGCCCGGCCGAGAAGGTGCCGCCGAGCGCGATCACCCGCTCCCGCATGCCGACCAGCCCGTTGCCGCCGCTCGGCAGCTCCGCCGCGCCGCGCTCGCCGCCCGGGCAGGCGTTGACGACGCTCACCCGGACCCCGTTCGGCGCGTACGCCAGCAGGACGGACACGTTCGCGCCGCCCGCGTGCTTGTGCGCGTTGGTGAGGCCCTCCTGGACCACCCGGTACGCGGTCTGCTCGGCCTCGCCGGTGAACTGCCGCCGGCTGCCGCTGACCGTCAGGGTGACCGCCATCCCGGCCGCCCTGGACTGGTCGACCAGCCGCGGCAATCCGGCCAGCGAGTCCGGCTCGGCCGGGCGCTCGTCGTCCATCCGCAGCACGCCGAGGATCTCGCGCAGCTCGTTGAGCGCCTGCCGGCCGACCTCGCCCATCAGCTTGGCGCTCTGCGCGGCCTTCTGCGGGTCCTTGGCGACGATCCGCTCCAGCGCCCCCGCGTGCACCACCATCAGCGAGACCCGGTGCGCGACCACGTCGTGCATCTCGCGAGCGATCCGCGTGCGCTCCTCCAACCGGGCCCGGCGGGCCCGCTCCTGGGCCTGCTCGGCGAGCAGGTCCAGCTCGGTCTCCAGGCCGTGCGCGCGGTCCTTGAGCGATTCGATCAGCCGCCGCCGCGCGCCCACGTACAGGCCGGTGACCACCGGCGGGACGGTCAGGCCGACCGCCACCAGCACGGCCACCAGCACCTGGACCCAGAGCGGCGTCGGGTCCGGGGCCGCGTCGGATCCGGGCAGGAGCATCGACACCAGCATCACGGTGACGGCCTCGGCGAAGGCCAGCGCGGACAGCGCGACCACCCGGCGGCGCCGCGAGGGCCACTCCCACGTCTCGGCCAGTGTGTACAGCGCGACCACGAGCAGTACGACGCCGAGCATCCCGGGCATGGCCACCAGCGTCACCAGCACCGGTACGGCCGGCCAGCGCCGGCGCAGCACCAGCGAGCCGCCCGCGAGCGCGCCGAGCACCGCGATGCCGGCGGTGCCGGCCGCGCTCAGGTGCGCGCGGCCGGACAGGAAGGCGATGGTGCTGAGCGAGCACTCCACCGCGGCCAGCAGGGCCAGCCCGATGTCGAGGAATGCGCTGCGCGGCCGTTCCCACCACCAGAACGACCGGACCGGCGCGCGCTCCCCAGGCGACTTGCTCATGCCTGACAGCCTAAGGCGCGACCCCGTTCCCTCCCCACCGGGATTCCAGCCGCGGCTTCCGAAGGCCCCCAAGTGGTCCAGACCACATGGCGTCCTCGGTGATCCTGTCCGCCATCCGGCCACCTCGCGGACACCGACCTCCCCGACACCTATGCTGGTCGCGTCGGACAGCGCGGTCCGCACGCGTCACACCTGCCACACGCGGGCGGACCTGTGACGATGAGCCGTTGCCGAACCCCACCACCACAGGGAGCCAGCCGTGACCGCTCCGGTCCCCAACCCGGCGGACAGCCCCACCTCCGTCGCCGCCGCCGCCGGCCAAGACGCTGACAACGCGGCGCTGCGCGCGGACATCCGCCGCCTCGGCGACCTGCTCGGCGAAACGCTGGTCCGTCAGGAGGGCCCCCAGCTGCTGGGCCTGGTCGAACAGGTCCGCCTGCTCAGCCGCACGGACGGCGAGGCCACCGCCGAACTCCTCTCCGGCATCGACCTGGACACCGCGGCGAAGCTCGTCCGCGCGTTCTCCACCTACTTCCACCTCGCCAACGTCACCGAGCAGGTGCACCGCGGCCGGGAGTTCGCCACCCGCCGCGCCCGGGAGGGCTCGCTGCTCGCGCAGACCGCCGACCAGCTCGCCGAGGCCGACCCCAAGCACCTCCAGGACACCCTGGCCCACCTCGCGGTCCGTCCGGTCTTCACCGCCCACCCCACCGAGGCCGCCCGCCGCAGCGTCCTCAACAAGCTGCGCCGGATCGGCGAACTCCTCGACCGCATCCACCGCGAGCAGCTCACCTCCGGCCTCGCCGCCGCCGACCCGGCCCGCACGAGCAGCGCCAAGCGCTCCGCCGACCGCCGCCTTGCCGAGGTCATCGACCTGCTCTGGCAGACCGACGAGCTGCGGATCGCCCGCCCGGAGCCCACCGACGAGGCCCGCAACGCCGTCTACTACCTGGACGAGCTCTACCGCGAGGCCGTCCCCGAGGTGCTGGAGGAGCTGCAGGAGGAGCTCGCCCGGGTCGGCCTCAGCCTGCCCGACGGCGTCCGCCCGCTCACCTTCGGCACCTGGATCGGCGGCGACCGCGACGGCAACCCCAACGTCACCCCGCAGGTCACCTGGGACGTCCTCAACCTCCAGCACGAGTACGGCATCAAGGACGCGCTCGCCGCGATCGACGACCTGCGCAACACGCTCTCCACCTCCGAGCGCCTGGCCGGCGCCTCGGTCGAGCTGCTCGCCTCGCTCAACACCGACCTGCACCTGCTCCCCGAACTCAGCCCGCGCTACAAGCGGATGAACGCCGAAGAGCCCTACCGCCTCAAGGCCACCTGCATCCGGCTCAAGCTGGAGAACACCCGCGAGCGCCTGGCCGGCGGCACCCCGCACGTCGAGGGCCGCGACTACCTCGGCACCCGCGAACTCGTCGCCGACCTGCGCCTGATCCAGGAGTCGCTGCGCGCCCACCGCGGCGAGCTCATCGCCGACGGCCGCCTCGCCCGCGCCATCCGCACCATCGAGGCCTTCGGCCTCCAGCTCGCCACCATGGACGTCCGCGAGCACGCCGAGGCCCACCACCACGCACTCGGCCAGCTCTTCGACCGCCTCGGCGAAGAGGCCTGGCGCTACGCCGACATGCCCCGCGAGTACCGCCAGCGCCTGCTCGCCAAGGAGCTCCGCTCGCGCCGCCCGCTCGCCCCCACCCCGGCCCCGCTGGACGAGGCCGGCACCAAGACCCTCGGCGTCTTCACCACCATCCGCCAGGGCTTCGAGCGCTTCGGCGACGAGATCGTCGAGAGCTACATCATCTCCATGTGCCAGGGCGCCGACGACGTCTTCGCCGCCACCGTCCTGGCCCGCGAGGCCGGCCTGATCGACCTGCACTCCGGCATCGCCAAGATCGGCATCGTGCCGCTCCTGGAGACCACCGACGAGCTCCAGCAGGCCGACCGCATCCTCGACGAGATGCTCTCCGACCCCTCCTACCGGCTGCTCGTCTCGCTGCGCGGCGACGTCCAGGAGGTCATGCTCGGCTACTCCGACTCCTCCAAGTTCGGCGGCATCACCACCTCCCAGTGGGAGATCCACCGCGCCCAGCGCCGGCTGCGCGACGTCGCCCACCGCTACGGCATCCGGCTGCGCCTGTTCCACGGCCGCGGCGGCACCGTCGGCCGCGGCGGCGGCCCCTCGCACGAGGCCATCCTGGCCCAGCCGTGGGGCACCCTGGAGGGCGAGATCAAGGTCACCGAGCAGGGCGAGGTCATCTCGGACAAGTACCTGCTGCCCTCCCTCGCCCGGGAGAACCTCGAACTGACCATCTCCGCGACGCTCTCCGCCTCCGCGCTGCACACCTCCCCGCGCCAGGCCCCCGAGGAACTGGCCCGCTGGGACGCCGCGATGGACCGGGTCTCCGAGGCCGCCCACACCGCCTACCGCGCCCTGGTCGAACAGGAGGACCTGCCGAAGTACTTCTTCGCCTCCACCCCGGTCGACCAGCTCGCCTCGCTGCACCTGGGCTCCCGCCCGTCCCGCCGCCCCGACTCCGGCGCCGGCCTGGACGGACTGCGCGCCATCCCGTGGGTGTTCGGCTGGACCCAGTCCCGCCAGATCGTCCCCGGCTGGTACGGCGTCGGCTCCGGCCTCGCCGCCGCCCGCGCGGCCGGCCTCGGCGACGTGCTGGACGAGATGCACGGGCAGTGGCACTTCTTCCGCAACTTCCTGTCCAACGTCGCCATGACGCTGGCCAAGACCGACCTGCGGATCGCCCGCCACTACGTCGAGCAGCTGGTGCCGGGCGAGCTGCGCCACGTCTTCGACCAGATCGTCGCCGAGCACGAGCTCACCCTGCGCGAGGTGCTCCGGCTCACCGGCGAGAACGAACTGCTGGAGCACAACCCGGTGCTGAAGCAGACCTTCACCGTCCGCGACGCCTACCTCGACCCGATCTCCTACCTCCAGGTCGCGCTGCTGCGCCGCCAGCGCGAGGAGGTCGCGGCCGGGCGCCCCGAGGACCCGCTGCGCGCCCGCGCGCTGCTGCTGACCGTCAACGGCATCGCCGCCGGCCTGCGCAACACCGGCTGACGGACGGAACGCGGGGAGGGGCCCGGGGCCCCCCCCCCGGGGCACCACCCCCCAACCCCCGTGCCCCCCAGGGGGCCCCCCCCCCCCCGCCCCCGACCCACCCCCGCCCGGAGCCGAGCCCGCACCCCGGCCC
>NZ_JBFBDY010000199.1:0-10909 GCF_040683475.1 Kitasatospora sp. NPDC093558
GCGCTCACCGAACTGCTGCCCGGAACCCTGGTCGCCGACATGGTCGCGATCCTCGGGTCGATGTTCTTCGTCGTCGGCGACATCGACAAGTAGCCACACAAGCGGGTGACGAGCCGGCTGGCAGCGTTCAGCGTGGCCCCTAATACCTCACACCCGCATAGCTCCGAAATCCATTTTTTAGCTCCGCACGGCCGGTGGGCCGCGCGGAGCTAAAGGTTCGAAGCACATTGCCGCCAATAAAGCCAGCGACACGCTGCAACGCAGACCCCTACGAACGCCCAATTACCAGGAAGTCGTAATCGACATCAGGATCAAGCGAGCCATGAGGAGCTACAAGCATCACGGCCTTGCGCGCCGCAAGCCTTGCATCAATCCGCGACTGGATGGCCAACTGGACCGATTCGACGATTTCCTTCCGGTCGCCTGCATCCCGGGGAATCGGCAGGACAAGTTCACGCCAACGTGCACCCAAGGTATCGATGATGTCCTGAGTGAACCTCTTCGACCAGATCTGCTCCTTCACAATCGGCGACGAGAGCAACGCCAGGAGCATCTTCGGATTCATCCGCTCGTGGTCGAGCGACTTAAACTTTAGAAGATGACTCTGGTAAACAATCTTGGCATCGAGTTCTGTCACAATCGCGCAAGTTCCCACCAGATAGGTGCCGTCCCGCACCATCAGAATGTCGTCAACGGCGACATTCTGCCGAGCAGCAAACCCGTCATAGAGATCCTGGCTTACCCCATGCTTGGGGTCGCCCTTGATTTCCCAGTTAGCAATGTCGGAGGTACGAATGAACGGGATAGAGCCAGTTCCGTACGCGAGCTTGCCCACCTCATGGCCTGTGCCCACCTCGATAATTCCATCGTCGGCCAAGTCGCCAAGCTTAACCAGTTCATGGGTGTCCGAGAGTTCATCAAGCCGCTGCTTGAGTTCGGGGTTGTAGTACTTAGGCAGATAGATGAGATCCTGGATCTCACTTGCCATTACCGTGAACCCAAGATGGTCAAATTCCAGGCTTTCACCCGCATGGAACCGCTTAAGCCGGTCCGTAATCACCGGGAGGTCATCGTGAGGGATTTGGTGTCCCCGCGAATCGTGGCCACACCACTTAGCAAGCCCCATGAATACCGGATAGTCAGCTTCCGGCGCCCCTGATTCGGGATGCTTTTCAATCAGCACGATCGCAGTCTTTGCGTGAGTATACGGCTGAAAGAGATCTTCGGGCATAGTCACAACTGCCCGAATCTGCGCCCTGCCCAAGATGTAGGACACGATGAACTTGTGCGAGGGATTGCAGAGCATCGACTCAGGAATCACAATTCCGAGCCGACCGCCAGGCCGCATCAGATTTAGACACTTCTCGATAAAGAGAATCTGCGGCGCCTGACCGTCGCCTACGGTCTGAGACTTCCTAAATTCCCCCGTGGCTGTGTCCCGCGTCCACTTGTGCGCCAGCTCGTAGTGTTTGAGAGTCCCAGACTCAGTTACCTTAAGCTTCTTACCGAAGGGAGGGTTGGTCAGAACCGCGTCAAATAGCCCATCTCGCACCTCATCGGCTGCCTTTGCATGCCATTCAGTGGGGTTAGCCAGGGAGTTCTCACAGAACACGCCACCTCGCCCGTCCCCAAGCACAGCCATATACGCCTTCGCGACCTTGGCAAGGAAAGAGTCCTTATCGATGCCTCGGATATTGCGGATCGCGACCTTCTGCTTGTCAGCGTCCGCTTCCTTCTCCGGCCACCCAAGCCTTTCCGCCTCGCCCTCGACCTGCTCCCAAAGGCGCCGCAGGCATTCAACCAGAAAACCACCTGACCCACATGCCGGGTCGATGACTCGATCGTGAGTCGTAGGCCGGACCATTTCAGCGACTAGCTGGACTACGTTCCTAGGCGTAAAGAACTGCCCCTGAGCCCCCTTCAGGGAAGGTCCGATGAATGTCTCGAAAGCATCTGCAACAGCGTCCCTATCGGAATCCATCAACGAGTAGGGCTGGAGTTCGCCTATCACATATGCGAGGGAAGCGTCATCGAGAGAGATTGTGTCATTCTCATCGAAAACGTCGTCATACCGTTCGACTACATGAGAGAACAGGTCCCGCACGCGCTGCGCCACCGCAGAGTCGCTTTCGCCAACGCCGGCCCGCAGGCGAACCTTCTTCTTCGGCTCGGTGAATCGCTCGTCATAGATCTTACAGAAGATGACATTGATGATCTGCTGAGCAAGCACCTCGTCCCGAGTCATACCGACCGCGTTTGCCGCGAGATAGTTTCGGATCGCGCGGAAAGTCGAGCGCAAGTTGTGCGTAGGACGAAGGGATTCGCGAGTGTAAAGGCCAATGTCCTCAACTCGCTCGCCATAGCGAGGAATATTCGGAATTACCTCGAACGTGACTTTGCCGCGATGCTCAACCTTCCGCAAGAAGAGCCGCTCATCCCCGTTGAACCAGACACCCAGTTCAGCCCGCGAGAGCCTCATATAGTCTTCGAGCTGGTCTCGGCCGTCCTTACGCTTCTTCTTCTTGCACTCAACAACAATCCGCAAAGTTGAGTCGGAGTGCGTTTCAGATTCAAAAACGGCAATGTCTACAGGATATTTCTTTGCCTTGTCCGACGGCGAAGCCTTGACATGCCACTGCGGCCTGGTCCGGAGGTGACTCGCGGGGTATCCGTAGTCTTCAATCAGTTGCCGAGCAAACGGCTGAACCGCCTCCAACTCCTCAGGAGTAGCAGGAATCTCGCGCTTAGAGACGACATCGACAATCCGGTCCGCGCCCTCCGTGGTGCTGCTGGTCACATCCGACACGGGGATAGGATTCGCCTTCTCTGCCATGCGCCTGCTCCTCTTGAGGCCAGGTGCCAGCCGGCCGCCTGACTCCCGCGGCTGGTTGACCTTGCTGATCGTGTTGACCCGCATATCATTCCAGACCAGGCACCTCCACAAGGGCAAAGCAGACAAGTCGTATCGTCACCAAGGGCAGCGGCTTCGTCTCTCTTCAGCTACAGCGCACGCAGCCCGAGAGTGATCATGTTGGCTGCTGCCAGCATCAACCACTTCACGACGAATCAGCAGGTCAGAGCGTTGCGATGTCATCCGTGATCTTGCTGGAACCGGCATGTGTCGCACCATTCGCTCACGCATCGACCCCAGCGGGGGCTACAACCACACCAGCCATCCCACGCTGGTATGACAGTGACTCGCGTCATACCCATGGGATGGTGGCCAGCGCTGGCCCGCAGTTAGCCATCACGTTGGCCAGCGCCTGCTTGTCCGTGATCCATTCAGTGTTGCCGACACTGACCGCGTGCTTTACGGCCTGGAGGGCGGCTCCGTCGACTTCGGCGAGCCTGGCCATGTGTGCCCGCATGTAGTGCGTGAAGAGCGCGGGCAGCTGATCCGGACGGGTTACGGTCTTGGTCCTCAGCGAGACGAGCGGCAGGAACCACGCTTCGAAGCCGTCCTTGACCTCCTGGGTGGCTCGGTACGCCTCGTGCACCGGCTGCAGGCTGGCCGTGTGGTCGTAGGGAAGGTGGCCGTGCAGGGCGTACTGAAGCCGGGTGCCGTCGTGTTGGCGGAAGTGCTGGCCGTGGGCGGCGATGTGGTTGGCCGCGTTCTCGGTGATGGTCATGACGGCCGTGTCCACTTCGTACCGTCGGGCTGCGGCGAGGACGGTGGCGTGGATGCCGACGCGCGGGTCGAGGACGAGGCCGTTGAGGCCGTGGGGCGAGAGGTCGATGCCGTGGTCGCGGGTTCGGGAGAGGATCAGTCGCTCTGCGACGTTGGCGGCGGTGTGCTGGAGGTGCTTGGGCTGCTGGCGGTGGCTGGCGTGGATGTCCGAGCGGTCGAGGACGGGGCGGTCCTTCGCGAGTTCGGCGACGAGGTGGAGGCCGGCCCTGGTCGCCGACCTCCTGGTGAAGGTCGCAGACGAGAAGACCCAGCTGCCCGACATCGAGGAGACCCGCAACCGCCTGAAGGCCGGTCAGGATCTGTCCAGCCGTGTCACCGTGGGCGAGTGGCTCGATACCTGGCTGGCCGGCAAGAAGATCCGCAAGTCCGGGATCACCCGCTACGAGTGTGACGTGCGGGTCCACCTCAAGCCCCGCATAGGGCACATCCGCGTCGACCGGCTGCGGGTGAGCACGCTCGCCGAGATGTTCACGGCCATCGCCGACGCCAACGAGGAGATCCTGGAGAACAACGCCCTGCGGCACGCGCTGAAGGCCGAGCTCGCCACAGTGCCGATCAAGGGCGTCGAGAACCGCGCCCGCCGCAAGGCTCTGCGCGCCGAACTCGCCGTGATGCCGCCCTTTCGGCGAGCAACCGGTGCGGCCACCCGCCAGCGCATCCGGGCCACACTCCGGACCGCCCTGAACGACGCGATCCCCGAGGGCCTGATCACCCTAAACCCGGCCGCCCACGTCAAGCTCGACCCGGCCGCCAAGCCGAAGGCTCTGGTCTGGACGCCTGAGCGGGTCGCCCAGTGGAAGGCGACCGGCGTGAAGCCCTCCCCCGTGATGGTCTGGACGCCGCAACAGACCGGCACGTTCCTCGACTTCGTGGCTGCCGACCGCCTGTACGCGATGTGGCACGTGATCGCCTTCCGCGGGCTGCGCCGGGGCGAGGCGTGCGGCCAGCCGTGGTCCGAGACCAACCTCGACAACAGCTCGCTGACCGTGACGGCCCAGCTCGTGCAGGACGGCTGGGAGGTCGAGGAGTCCGACCCCAAGACCGACGGGAGCTTCCGGACCGTGGCGCTGGACGACGACACGGTGGCCGTCCTCCGGCGCTACCGCGAGCGGCAGCAGAAGGAGCGGGACGACTGGGGGCCGGCGTGGAAGGACACCGGCCGGGTCTTCACGAATGAGGACGGCTCCTGGCTCCACCCCGGCAAGGTCACCGAAATGTTCGAGCGACTCGTGACCGCGTCCGGCCAGCCACCGATCCGGCTGCACGACCTCCGCCACGGCGCGGCCACCCTCGCACTCGCAGGCGGGGTCGACATGAAGGTGGTGTCCGACATGCTCGGCCACTCCTCCATCAAGATCACCTCGGACATCTACACCAGCGTCCTGCCCGAGATCGCCAAGGACGCCGCCGAGGCTGCCGCGAAGCTCGTCCCCCTCCAGCGGAAGACCGAAGCCGAGGCTCACGCCAAGGCCGCAGCCGAAGCGGACAAGGCCAAGCGGAAGGCCGCGAAGAAGGCGAAGTCGAAGGCCAAGAAGGCCAAGGCCTAACCCAAGATCAACACCCGCGCTCACGCATCGCTCACGCAAGCGATCTTGTAGCGCGTTGCTGCCACCTGCCCAAACGTCAAGAGACGGCAAAAGGCCCAGGTCATGGGCTATATGACCTGGGCCTTCACTGAGCCGCCTGCGGGATTCGAACCCGCGACCTACGCATTACGAGTGCGTTGCTCTGGCCAACTGAGCTAAGGCGGCGTCGCTGCCGTGCGTGTGCTGGCAACGCGGGCCAGTCTACACAGGTTCGCGGGTGATCCGTACCGGGATATCGCGGCGGGGTCAGGCGGAGGAGACGGCGAGCTTGGCGGCGAAGCCGGCGAAGAGGACGGCGACGCCGCTGGTGAGGGTGGCGGAGAGGCGCTTGCGGCGGCGGAAGGCGGTGGCGAGGGTGGTGCCGGCGAAGATCAGCACCGTGAGGTAGAGCACGCTGAACGCCTGCAGGATGCCGCCGAGCAGGGCGAAGGAGAAGACCGGCATCCCGTAGGACGGGTCGACGAATTGCGTGAAGAAAGACAGCAGGAACAAGATCGCCTTCGGGTTCAGCAGGCTGATCACGAGCGCGCGCCGGAACGGCCGCTCGACGGCCCCGGTGGCCTGCTCGGCGGTGGCGGTGGCGGTGCCGGTCTCGGCGGCGGCGCGGTGTTCGCGCCACAGCTGGCGGGCCGCGCGGAGCATGCCGAAGCCGATCCAGAGCAGGTAGGCCGCGCCGCCGAACTTGACCACCGCGAAGACAGCCGGGTTGGCCTTCAGCAGCGAGGCGGCGCCCAGCGAGGTGAGGCTTATGAGGGTGAAGTCGCCGACGAAGACGCCGGCGGCGGCCCGGTAGCCGGTCCGGACGCCCTTGCGGGCGGCGACGGACAGCACGTAGAGGGAGTTGGGGCCGGGCAGCAGGACGATGACGAGGGCGCCGATGACGTACGTCGCCAGGTTGTTGACACCGAGCACGGTGCACTCCGGGGAGAGGAGGAGGGCAGGGGGAGCTCATCGTAACGTCGTACCGGTGGTCGATTGAAGCGGAAACTACCTGCTGAGACGGCCCTCGATCGCCTACCGACCGCAGCGCTTGCCCTCCTCCGGCGGCTCGCCCGTCAGGAGGTAGTGGTTGACCGCGGCGTCCACGCACGCGTTGTGCCGCCCGTACGCCGTGTGTCCGTCCCCGTCGTAGGTGAGCAGCCGCCCGGACTCCAGTTGCCGCGCCAGCGCCTGGGCCCACGCGTACGGCGTGGCCGGGTCGCGGGTGGTGCCGACGACGACGATCGGGGCGGCGCCCGCAGCCCGGACGGTGTGCGCCGAACCGGTGGCCTTCACGGGCCAGTAGGCGCAGGTCAGCGCCATCCACGCCATGTCGCGGCCGAAGTGCGGCGAGCTCCGCTCGAACTCCGGCACCGCCCGCAGGACGTCCTCCGGGCCGGCGAACGGCGCGGGCAGGTCGAGGCAGTTCACGGCCGTGTTGGCGAACATCAGGTTGGGGTACGAGCCGTCCGGTTCGCGCCCGTAGTAGGAGTCCGAGAGCTTCAGCAGCCCGGTGCCGTCCCCGGTTTTGGCGTCGGTGAGCGCGCTGCGGAGCTTGGGCCACAGGAAGTCGGCGTACATCGCTTCGAGGACGCCCGTGGTGGCCTGGGCGTGGCTGAGGCGGCGCCCGCCGTCGGTGGTGGCCAGCGGCTTGGCGCGGACGGCTGCCAACAGGGCGCCGAGCTGCTCGCCGGCCTCCTGCTCGGTGCGGCCGAGCGGGCAGTCGTCGCGCCGCGCGCAGTCCTTGGCGAAGGCCGCCCAGGCGGTCTCGAAGCCGCCGGCCTGGGTCCGGTTGCCGGTGACGGAGTCGAGGGACGGGTCCATCGCGCCGTCCAGGACTAGCCGCCCGACCCGCCCGGGGAAGAGCCCGGCGTACGTGGCGCCGAGGAACGTGCCGTAGGACTTGCCGACGTAGCTGAGCCGCCCGTCACCGAGGAGCGCGCGCAGCACGTCCATGTCGCGGGCGGCCTCGACGGTGCTGACGTGGCCGAGCGCCGCGCCGGCGCGCTGCCGGCAGCCCTCGGCGAACTCCTTGTCGGCGGCCACCAGGGCGTCGACCTCGCGCTGGTCGGCGGGGGTGAAGCCGACGGAGGTGAAGGCGTCCATCCGGTCGCCGCTCAGGCAGGTGACGGGGCTGCTGCGGCCGACCCCGCGCGGGTCGAGCCCGACGAGGTCGTACCGGGCGCGGACCCCACCGTCGTACGTCCGGGCGGCGGCCTCCACGTACTCGACCGCCGACCCGCCGGGCCCGCCCGGGTTGAGCAGCAGCGAGCCGAGCCGGCCGCCGACCGGCGTAGCCCCCGCCGCGGCCCCCGCGCCCGGGATGGCCGGGGCGCGGACGGCCGTCAGGGTGAGGTCGCCGTCGGCGGGGTGGGCGTAGTCGACCGGCACCTTGAACGTGGTGCACTCGAACCCGTCGTCACACGCCTGCCACGCGAGCCGCTGCCCGTAGTACGGGTCGAGCGCGGCGGGCGCCTCGGCGGGCAGCGGCTCCAGCGGCGTGACCTCGGCGGGCGGCGAGCCCGGCGAGGAACCCGGCGCCGACCCCGGCGCCGACCCCGACGCCGCCACACCGCCCGAACCGCCACCCGAATCGCCGCCCGCCCCGGGCAGGCCCGCGCTGCACCCGCCCGCCAACACCCCGGCAGCGACGAGCGCCGCAGCCAGTACCCGCCCGGTGGCCTTCATCCGGATCCCTTCGGTTCGATCCGCCCGACCCGCTCACAACGACCGCTGCCCGGTACCCGTCCGGGGTACCGGGCAGCGTAGTGCCCGCCGAAAGCCCAGTTCAGGAGGCCTTGCCCAGCGTGTCGGCCAGGTACTGCGCCGCCTGCCGCACGAGCCGCAGCCGCTCCCGGTCGGGCGTGAAGTCCTGCACGTTGTCCGAGACCCGCACGTCCGCCCTGGCCGCAGGGCCGGCGCCGCCGCGCAGCGCGGCCTGCAGCTTGCGCGCCGCGTCGAGGCCGGCGGCGTCCGCCTTCGCGGCGGCGAGCATCAGCTTCGCCGCCGTCCCCGCGGGTGCCTCGGCACCGGCCTGGGTCAGCGCGGCGGCGTCGTACCGCCCGGAGACGGCCGCCGCGGCACCGTACAGGTCCGGGCGGGCCAGTCCGGCCGCCGCGGCGCACGGCGCGCCGCCCTCGACGCCGAGGGTGCCCCAGGAGCCCGGGCCGGGCGGCAGGGCGCGGAAGGTGGCGGCGATGGTGGTGCGCAGCGCCGCGTCGTCGGCGACGGCCTGCGGGGCTGCGGCGACGAGGTCGCAGGGGTGCGCGGTGCCGCTCGGCGCCTCGGGGGCGACCAGGATGAACGGCCGCGCCTTGCCGCTCTGCAGGGCCGAACCGATGCCCTCGAAGACGTCGGGGACCTCGGCGTCGGCGGTCTTGCGCGGGGTCGCGGCCTGCATCACGACGACCGGGAAGCGCGCGTTCGGCTCCTTGGCGTACTGCGGCGGCAGCCAGACCCGGACGTTGCGCGGCTTGCCGTCGGGACCGAGCACGGCGGACTGCAGCAGCTCGCCGCCGCCCGGGTGGCCGACGCTGTCGAACCGGCTGGCCACGGCGGCCGGCGAGGTCGCCACCGCGGCCTGGGCCACGGCGGCCTCGGTGGTGGGCGGCACGGCCTGCTGCCGGGAGGCCGCGACCTGCGCCCCGCTCGGACCGGCCGCGTCCACGGCGGGCTCCGCCCGCTCCGCCGGCTCCTGGTCGGTCCGGTTCATGCCGCCGAACGCGCCGAAGGCGGTGAGCAGCGTCAGCGCCGTGACGCACACCCCGCAGACCATCGCCCCGGCGGCCCGCAGCAGCATCGGCCACCGGTCCCCGGCCAGCTCGTATGCCTGGGCGGCCCGCAGGTCGCGCCAGCGCTGGTGGGCCCCGCGGGCCAGCCAGAGGCCGCCGAGGGCGGCGGCCAACAGGGGGATGACGAGGAGCGAACGGACCACGGGACGCACCACCTAGGGCGGAGGACCGGACGACCGGGGCGGACCCGGCGCCGTACGGGACGCGACGGCCCCGGCACCGGGGCGCAGTCGGCCCCCAGCGTGCGGGACGACCGGACGGTCACACGCGGGTGTGCCCGGCGCGTACCGTCCGTTCACTCGAAGGTGGGACACCGGGGTAGGGCGGGAAGCGGAACGCGCCCGCCCGCGGCCCCACACGCACGCCCCCGGACCCACCCGCGCGCCTTGCCAAGCCCATCCACCCCCCACACGCCTCAGCCCGCGCGCAGCGCCACCGTCATCGCCTCGACCGCGAGCAGCGGGTCGACGTTGCGGTCCAGCGCGCGGCGGCACGCGAGCACCGCCTCGATGCGGCGCAGCGTGCCCTCCGCCGGGCCCGCCTGGGCGACCCGGTTCAGCGCCTGCCGCTGGTCCTCGTTGGCGAGCGCGCCGGTGGAGCCGAGCTGGAGCGCGAGCACGTCGCGGTAGAAGCCGAGCAGGTCGAGCAGCGCGACGCCGAGGGTCTCCCGGCGGGTGCGGGTGGCCCGGCTCTTCTGCCGCTTCTCCAGTTCCTTGACCGCCCCGGCCATGCCGCGCGGCGCCTTGCCGCCCTCGGCGGCGCCGTAGACGGCCTTGAGGTCGTCGGTCTCCTTGGCGTCCTGCGTCTCGGCGAGCGCCTCGGCGTCGGCCTTGGCGGTGTCCACCAGTCGCTGGGCGGCGGCCAGGCAGCCGCCGATGTCGGAGACCTCCAGGGGGATCCGCAGCACCTCGGTGCGCCGGGTCCTGGCCTGCTCGTCGACGGCCAGGCGGCGGGAGCGCTCGACGTCGCCCTGCCCGGCGAGCGCGGCCAGCCGCGCCGTCTCCGGGTCGACACCGTCGCGGCGGACCAGCATGTCGGCGACCGCCTCGGCGGCCGGGGTGCGCAGGACGAGCAGGCGGCAGCGCGAACGGATGGTCGGCAGCACGTCCTGGACGGAGGGCGCGCAGAGCAGCCAGACGGTACGGGGGGAGGGCTCCTCGACGCCCTTCAGCAGGGCGTTGGCGGCCGCCTCGGTGAGCCGGTGCGCGGCGTCCACGAGGATCACCGACCAGCGCCCGCCGGTCGGGTAGCTGGAGGCGCGCAGCACGAGGTCACGCATGTCGCCGACGCCGATCGACAGCCCGTCGGTCCGGACGTACTTCACGTCCGCGTGGCTGCCGGCCAGCACGGTGTGGCAGCCCTCGCAGAACCCGCAGCCGGGCGTGCCGCCGAGGGCGAGGTCGGGGCTGGTGCACTGGAGCGCCGCGGCGAACGCCCGCGCGGCCGTGACCTGCCCGGCCCCGGGCGGCCCGGTGAACAGCCAGGCGTGCGTCATCAGGGAGGCGTTGGCCCCCTCGGCCGGCCCGGCCCCCCGGCCGGCCGCCACCGTCGCCCCGGCCGCCTTGGCGGCGGCGGTCAGCTGCTCGACCACGCGCTCCTGGCCCACCAGGTCGTCCCAGACGGCCACTGCTGCTCCCAAGCTCCGTACGGCTGCGCTCCGCCATCGAGCATACGTGCCCGCCCCGACACCCACTGCTCCGTACGGGCGACGCCCGCACCCCCGCCCCTATCCCCACCCCCAAGCCGCACCACCCCACCCCCCTCAACCAACCCCCACCCCCTCCCCACCCAGCGAGAGGGAGCGCTGCGGGAGGGGGTGGCGGAGGGGGTGGCCGCGGAGAGGGGCGTGACGGGTGATTTTCAGA
>NZ_JBFBDY010000200.1:0-10868 GCF_040683475.1 Kitasatospora sp. NPDC093558
GATCGGCCCAGGGCCGCTCCTCGCCCCGGGCCCCGGCGGCTACCCGCCGGTAGGGCGCCCGCCCGCGGGCCGGTGCCGGTACGACCGGGCCCGGTGCGGCCGTACGGAGACGGTCGCGGGGGCGCGGTCGTACGGGTCCGGCGCGGTCGTACGGGCCTGGCGTGTGCGGACGGCCCGCGGGTGCGGGCCTACGGGTACGGGCCTACAGGTACGGGCCGGAGCGGATGCCGCGGCCCTGGCCCGGCTCGTCCTCGTCCGGCTCGCCGCCGTGCAGACCGGGCGGCAGCGCCCGGCGCATCTGCTCCAGCTGCGCCCGCGCGGCCATCTGCTGTGCGAACAGCGCGGTCTGGATCCCGTGGAACAGGCCCTCCAGCCAGCCGACCAGCTGGGCCTGCGCGATCCGCAGCTCCGCCTCGGTCGGGATGGAGTCCTCGGTGAACGGCAGCGACAGCCGCTCCAGCTCCGCCACCAGCTCGGGGGCCAGGCCCAGCTCAAGCTCCTTGATGGAGCTCGCGTGGATGTCCTTCAGCCGCGCCCGGCTGGCCTCGTCGAGGGGCGCCGCCCGGACCTCCTCCAGCAGCTGCTTGATCATGCTGCCGATCCGCATGACCTTGGCGGGCTGCTCGACCATCTCGGTCACCGGGAGCTCGCGCGGCCCCTCGCCCTCGTCGTCCCCCGCCGGGCCCGCGAACCCCTGGCCCACCGGCATGCCGTCCGGTCCGAGGATCAGCACCTTCTGGCCGTCCTGCGACGAGCTCTCGTTCATCGGATTCGTCATGAACAACATTCTCTCTCACTGGGGTTGGTCGGGCGGAAGCCCCCGGCCCGCACGGCCGGTCCCGACGGTACGCCCCGGCCGGCTCCTCGGGAATCCGTACGGATACTCAGTTCTGGTGCGCCGCACCGCCGTACCACCCCGCGATCCCCCACAAGTCCGCACACAACCTCCCCCACCCCCACGCGCCCCCGGCACCTCGGGCGCGCCGGCCGGGGCGCCCGGCTACCAGCCCCGGCGGAGGCGGTAGCCGATGAGGCCCAGGCCGCAGCCGATGAGGCCCAGGCCGGCGCCGAGGGGGAGTTGCAGCGTGGAGGCGTCGACCCAGCGGGCGGGGATCACGGTGGGGGCGGCGATGGCCTGGGGGGCGGTGGCCGCCGTCGTGACGGTGTCCGCGGCCGCGTCGTCGGCCGGGGTGTCCGCAGCGCCCGGGGTGTCGGCGTCGTCGGCCTCGGGGGCCTGTTCGGCGGACTGGTCCGGGGTCTGCTCGACGACTCCGCCGGACGCCCGGTCGGGGGCCCGCTCCGGTGCCTGCTCGGGTGCCTGCTCCGGCGCAGCGGGCCGGTGCCGGTGGGCGCGCGGGTCCCAGTCGTCCGGACGGGAGTGGGCGAACGGACGTTCCGGCGGCGCCGCGGACGGGCCGTAGCCCCCGGGCCCGTCCGACGTCTCCGCCCTGTTCGTCTCCGCCCGGTTCGTCTCCGCCCGGTTCGTCGCCGCCCCCGGTCCGGGAGCGGCGACGGCCACCGACGCGACGGCCAGCGGCAGGGCCAGTCCGAGCACGGCCGCCGCGACCAGCCGGCGGGCCCGGGCGGGGCGACGGGAGGGAGCAGCGGGCAACGGCCCGAGGTGCGCGTGCGTTGGTGCGGCCACGGTCGGAGGTCCTTCCGACGGCCGACCGCGCGGGGCGGGGTCGGCGGCGGGACAGCTCGGGACCAGCCTCACACACTCCGACAATCAGAGCATTTCGGACACCGCTCCCGCCCCAGGCTGGATGCGCCCGCCTCAGGCCCGCAGCACCACCTTGCCGATCTGCTCGCCCTGCTCCAGCACCCGGTGCGCGGCCCCGGCCTCCGTCAGCGGCAGCACCCGGTCGACCACCGGCCTGACCACCCCGGACTCGACCAGCGGCCACACGTGCTCCCGCACCGCCGCCACGATCGCCGCCTTCTCGGCCAGCGGCCGTCCCCGCAGGTTGGTGGCGACGACCGCGCCGCGCTTGCGCAGGAGCGTGTTGAGGTCCAGCTCGCCCTTCACGCCGCCCTGCAGCCCGATGATCACCAGCCGCCCGTTGACGGCGAGCGCCTCGACGTTGCGCTGCAGGTACTTGGCGCCCATGATGTCGAGGATCACGTCCGCCCCGGCTCCGTCGGTGGCCTCCCGGAGCGCCTCGACGAAGTCCTGTTCCCGGTAGTTGATCACGATGTCCGCGCCGAGCTCGACGCACCGCGCGAGCTTGCCCGCGCTGCCCGCGGTGACCGCCACCCGGGCGCCGACGGCCTTGGCCAGCTGGATCGCCATCGTCCCGATGCCGCTGGCGCCGCCGTGCACCAGCACCGTCTCGCCGGGCCGCAGGTGGGCGGTGAGGAACACGTTGGACCACACCGTGCAGGCCACCTCGGGCAGCGCCGCGGCCTCCTCGAAGCCGAGCCCCTTCGGCAGCGGCAGCAGCTGCCCGGTCGGCACCGCGACGCGCTGCGCGTACCCGCCGCCGGCCAGCAGCGCGCACACCTCGTCGCCGACGGCCCAGCCGGACACGCCCGGCCCGAGGGCGGTGATCCGCCCGGCGCATTCGAGCCCGGGGTACACCGGGGAGCCGGGCGGCGGGTTGTAGAAGCCCTGCCGCTGGAGCAGGTCGGCCCGGTTGACGGCGGTGGCCGCCACCTCGACCAGCACTTCGCCCTCGCCGGGCACCGGGTCCGGCACCTCCGCCCAGACGAGCGCCTCGGGACCGCCGGGTACGGGAATCGTCATCGCATGCATGCCCCGAACCTACTGCGCGCCGCTCCCGGCCCGGCGCAAGGGCCGCTTCACCCGGCCGACTTGATGACGATCACCCGGTCGGTGAGCTGGAGCACGGCGGCCTCCGGCTCGGTGTAGTTGATCACCCGCCGGCCGCGGACCACCGCGACCACGAGGTCCTCGCAGTCCCGCGGGCCGTGCCCGGCCTCGGCCCCGGTGACCGGCCGTTCGACGACGTCCAGGCCCTTGCCGTAGGTGAGCAGGTCCTCCATGACCGCCCCGGCGTGCGGGCTGAGCATGGACAGGCCGAGCAGCCGCCCGGCCGAACTGGAGCTGGTGACGACGACGTCCGCCCCGCTCTGCCGCAGAAGCGGCGCGTTCTCGTCCTCCCGGACGGCCGCGACCACGGTGGCGGCCCTGTTGAGCTGGCGCGCCGTCAGCGTGACCAGGACGGCGGTGTCGTCCCGCTCGGGCGCGACGACGACCCGGGCGGCCGTGGGCAGGGCCGCGCGCAGCAGGGTGTCGGTGCGGGTGGCGTCGCCGACGACGCCGACGAGCCCGTGCTGGGAGGCGTGCTCGATCACCTTGCGCTGCGGGTCGACGACGACGATCTCGTCCTTCTTCACGCCCTGGCCGAGCAGGGTGTCGACGGCGCTGCGGCCCTTCGTGCCGTACCCGATCACGACGGTGTGCTCGCGCACGGTGGACCTCCAGCGGTTCAACCGCCACTGCTGGCGGGTGCGTTCGGTGAGCACCTCGAGGGTGGTGCCGACCAGGATGATCAGGAACAGCACGCGCAGCGGGGTGATCACCAGGATGTTGGTGAGCCGGGCGCCGGAACTGTAGGGCGTGATGTCGCCGTACCCGGTGGTGGAGAGCGTCACGGTCGCGTAGTACGCCGAGTCGAGGAAGTCGAGCCCGCCGCCGGCGTTGTCGTTGTAGCCGTCCCGGTCGAGGTAGACGATCACGGTGGTGGCGACGAGGACGGCGAGCGCGAGCAGCAGCCGCGAACCGACCTGCCGGACGGCGGGCGCGCTGCGCCGCGCGGGCAGCACGATCCCGGCGTCCGCCCACGGCTCCGTCCCGGGCGCCGTCCCGCGCCGGAGCCTGCTCATGGACGGGCCTCCCCTGTTCCGCTCACGGCGCCTCCAGCAGCTCGACGAGGTCGCCGGGCTCCGCGCCGCCCGGCGGGACGACGGCGAGCGCCTCGGCCCGGGCGAGGCCGCGCAGCATCGCGGGCCCGTCGAAGGCGAGCGGGACGACGCCGTCGGCGGTGCGCCGGACGGGCAGCAGCCGGGTGTCGGTCGGGTGCCCGGCCAGGGCGACGGCGGCGGGCGCGGGCGCCGGGCCGCCGGCGGTCCGGCCGCTGCGGGCGTGCAACAGCGGCAGCGCGAGCGTGACGGTGCCGGCGACGGCGGCCAGCGGGTTGCCCGGCAGGCCCACCAGGTGGCGCCCGCCCGACGGGAGTTCGGCGAGCAGCATCGGGTGGCCGGGGCGGACGGCGACGCCGTCGACCAGCAGCCGGGCGCCGACCTCGTCGAGCGCGCGGTGCAGGAAGTCGACCGGGCCGGCCGCGGTGCCGCCGGTGGTGATGACGACGTCGGCGGTGGAGTGCCGGAGCGCGTCCCGCAGCAGCCCGAAGTCGTCGCGGACGGACCGGACTTCGGCCACCTCGGCACCGGCCGCGCGCAGCCACGGCGGCAGCAGCGGTCCGAGCGCGTCCCGGACGAGGCCGGGCCCGGGCACCCCGGACGCGACCAACTCGTCACCGAGGACGAGCAGTTCGACGACCGGGCGGCGGCGCACCGGGAGCCGGTCGTGCCCGCACGCGGCGGCGAGGCCGAGCACCCCCGGGTCGACCGGGGTGCCGCCGGGCAGCAACGCCTCGCCCCGGCGGCACTCCTGGCCGCGCGGACGGACGTCCTGACCGGTGGTCATCGCCCGGGGACCGCAGTCGCGCAGCAGCGTGCCGTCCGTCGACCCGTGCTCGCGGCGCAGCACGGCGGTGGCACCGGGCGGCAGCTGGGCGCCGGTCGCGATCTCGACGGCGGTGCCGTCGGCCAGCGGCGCGACGGCGGCCCGGCCGGCCAGCAGCCGCCCGGCGACCCGCCAGGGGCCGGGGCCGGCGACCGCCCAGCCGTCCATGGCCGAGGTGTCGAAGGCGGGCAGGTCGGTGAGGGCGGTGAGCGGCTCGGCGAGCGTGTGGCCGAGGGCGGCGACGAGCGGCAGCACGACCGGCGGCAGCGGGCGCAGCCCGGCCCGGCGGGCGGTCTCGCGGGCCGACGGCCAGGCCATGGTGCCGGGCGCGGCCGGGGGCGCGGTCACGGCGGTCTCCTCGACGGCCGTCACTGCTCGTCCGGCCCGGCCGGCCCGCTCCAGCGCTCGGCGAGCACGGCGGTGCGCCGGGCCGCCTCGGCGACGGCCTCGGGACCGCCGCCCTGCTGGGCGGCCGCGTACCCGATCAGAAAGGCGGTCAGCGGCGCGGCCGGCCGGGCCACCCCGTGCGCGACCACCCGGGTGAGGTCCAGCAGGCCACGGACATCGACGTCCAGGTCGATGCCCAGTTCGGCGCGGACCTCCGCGATCCAGTCATCCAGCGTGCGCTCCATGCGCCCCATGCTGCCTGATCGGCGGTTTCCCCGGGATGTTCCCCCGATGTGCGGGGCGCGTCGTATCCCTCACGCCCCCACTCCCCCCGCGGTGAGCAGTCGCTCCTCCGCCTCTTTCCCCTACCTCCCGTCCCGGTCCCACTCGCGGGCCTGTTCCAGGTCCTCCCACGTGTCGCAGTCGTACGTCACGTTGTCCGTGTCCGCGACCAGCAGCCGTGCGAGGCCGCCGGTGAGGCGGCGCAGCGGGAGGCCGGACGGGTCACCGAGGGCGGCCAGGGCGGTGCGCAGGGCGGCGGTGCGGTAGGCGGCGGCGAGGGGCTGGTCGCGGCCGCCGGCGTCGACCAGGACGGCGGCCTCGACCGCCGGCCCCGCGTCGTCGAGGGCGGTGACGAGCCGTTCGACCGTCCGCCGGTCGAGGAACGGCAGGTCGGCGGCGAGCAGCAGCACCGTCCCGGCGTCGACCAGGCCGAGCCCGGCGGCGACGGCGGCGACCGGCCCGCCGCCGGGCGGCTGCTCGCGGGTCCAGCGGACGCCGCTGCGGGCGGTGGGCCGGGCCGGGCCGACCACGACGGTGGTGCGGGCTCCGGCGCAGGCGGCGAGGACGCGGTCGAGCAGGGTGGTCTCGCCGACGGTCAGTCCGGGCTTGTCCGCCCCGCCGAGGCGCCGGGCGGCCCCGCCCGCCGGAACGATCACGTCGTACGGCGTCATGCGGCCAGTATCCGCCCTACCCGGCCACGTCCTCCCCCACGTCCTCCCCTTCGTCCTGCTCCTCAGCGTCCTCCCCTTCGCCCGGCTCCTCCGCCCGCCCGACGTTCGCCGCCGCGCTCAGCTCCAGGACGACCGGCAGCGTCAGCTCCCCGTACCGCTCGTTCATCGCCGTCTTCAGCGCCTCGGCGTCGTCCGGGTGCTCGGCCAGCAGCCGGTCGAAGTCCTGGAGGTACTCGCCGGTGAAGGCGAGCACCCGGGTCGCGTCGTCGCCCTGGTCGGGCGCGCGGTGCCCGGCGATGACCCGGTCGACGTCGAGGTCGGCGATCCGCCCGAGGTTGTGTCCCCACGTGACGCGCTGGGCGGGGGTGGTGTCGGCGGTCCAGACGTGGGTGCCGTTGTAGACGAAGTCCCCGGCGATCACGGTGCGGATGCTGGGCACGTGGACGACGGTGGAGTCGCCGCAGTCGCCCTGCCCGAGCATCAGCACGGGGATGACCTGGCGGTCGAGCATCAGCGGCTGCGGCAGCAGCGGCGCGGGGACCAGCGGGTAGTCGGGCACGTCGTCGCCGTACACCGGCTTCCACTGGGCGACCTTCGCGGCGACGGTGCGGTGGATGCCGTCGACGACCGCGGGTGCGGCGAGCAGCTGGGCCTCGGGGAAGAGCTTCAGCACCTCCTCGGCGCCGAAGTAGTGGTCGGGGTGGTGGTGGGTGACGACGATGGCGAGCAGGCGGCGGCCCTTGCCGGCCACCCATTCGGCGAGTTCGCGCCCGGCGCTGCGGGTGAGCTGGGCGTCGACCAGGATCGCGGTCCGCTCGCCGAGGATGAGGGTGGAGGTGGCGAAGAAGGCGGACTCCGGGCCGGTGAAGACGTCGACCTCCAGCGGCCGGGCGACCTGCTCCCCGTCCACACGGCGCACGCCGTCCCCGGTCTCCGGACGGTCCGCCGCGTCGGCGCTCTCCTCGGGCCCCTCGGGCGGGGACGACGTCACGGGTTGCTCCCTCTGGTCGGCGGTCGGGCTCTGTGCGCCCGACCGGTCTGCGCCCTACAGCATGGGAGAACGGGCGCCCGAACACGCGGAAGGCACGCCCGTGCGGGCGCGCCTTCCGGCGAGGGGCGGGTCACAGGCCCGGCCGGGCGTCAGGCGGCGAGCGCCTTGGCCTTGCGGGCGGCGTCCTCCAGCGCGCGGGCCTTGGAGTCGGCGGCGTTCTGGACGAAGTCGGCCATCGCGGGCACCTTCGGCGCGAGCGTGAACTCGGGGACGATGAAGTCCACCTCGAGCCCGAGCATGCCGGTCAGCACCTTCTCCAGGTAGGTGGTGACGAACTCGTACGGCTCGCGCGGCGCGCCCGGCGCGTACGAGCCGCCGCGGGCGGCGACCACGGTGACCGGGGTGCCCTTGGCGGAGGGCGTCTCGCCGGCCGTGCGGCCCATGAGGATCACCTGGTCCAGCCAGGCCTTGAGGGTGGACGGGATCGTGAAGTTGTACATCGGGCTGCCGATGAGGATCGCGTCGGCCTGCTCCAGCTCGGTCATCAGCTGCTCGCGCAGCGCGAGCGCGGCCTCCTGCTCCGCGGTGCGGCCCCCGGCCGGGACGAAGGTCGCCGAGATGCCGTGCACGTCGAGGTGCGGGACCGGGTCGGCGGCGAGGTCGCGGTAGACCACCGTGCCCTCCGGGTGCTGCTCCTGCCAGGCGGCGCGGAAGGCCGCCGAGACCTCGCGGGAGACGGAGCCGTCGGTGACGGCGGACGAGTCGATGTGGAGCAGGGTGGGCATGGCAGTACCTCCATCGGATAAGTAGCTGCTGTTTCCCCCGCAGCTATAACTACCGTAGCAGCTTACTTTTCTGCAGTCACTAGGGATCGGTCGGGTACGCTGGAGCCATGTCCGAGCACGAGGTAGTGACCGACCGAGAACCGGCCGCCTCCGACGCGTGCGCCGAGCAGCGCACCTGCTTCAACGTCGAGCTGGCCCTGACCAGGGTGTTCACGCTGCTTGGCAAGCGCTGGACGGGCCTGCTGGTGGGCGTGCTCAACCACGGCGGCCCCGCCTACTTCTCCGAGCTGCGCCGCGCCGTCCCCGGCATCAGCGAGCGCATGCTCTCCGACCGCCTCACCGAGCTGACCGAGGCCGGCCTGGTCCTGCGCGAGGTCGACGCGGGCCCGCCGCTGCGCGTGAGCTACCGCCTCACCGACGCGGGCGCGGCCCTGCGGCCCGCGCTCAACGAGCTGGCCGTCTGGGCCGACCAGTACCTCCCGGAGAGCGCCCTCAAGGGCAGCTGCTGACGGTCACGCCCACCCGTACACATGACGAAGGCCCGCCCGCTGTTCACACAGCCGACGGGCCTTCGCCCAAGAATCCTTCGCCCGAGAAAGCAGCGGCTCAGCGCCGCTTCGCGCCCCGCAGCCGGGCCACGCGGTCCGCGATGCCCCACGAGGTCACGCGCCAGAGCGCCTCGATCACGATGTTGCGGCTCATCTTGGACGCGCCCAGCTCGCGCTCGACGAAGGTGATCGGCACCTCGGCGACCTTGAAGCCGGCCTTCACCGTGCGCCAGGCCAGGTCGACCTGGAAGCAGTACCCGGCCGAGGCGACCTCGTCCATGCCGAGCCCGAGCAGCGTCTCCTTGCGGAAGGCGCGGTAGCCGCCGGTGACGTCCCGGATCGGCACGCCCAGCATCAGGCGCGAGTACGTGGAACCGCCGCGGGAGAGCAGCAGGCGCGACTTCGGCCAGTTGACCACCCGGCCGCCGGGCACCCAGCGGGAGCCGAGCACCAGGTCGGCGCCGCGCAGCGCGGCGAGCAGCCGGTCGAGCTCCTCGGGCTGGTGCGAGCCGTCCGCGTCCATCTCGACCAGGACGTCGTAGCCGTTGTCGATGCCCCAGCGGAAGCCCGCGAGGTAGGCGGCGCCCAGGCCCTCCTTGCCCTTGCGGTGCAGGACGTGGACGTGGTGGTCCTCGGCGGCCAGCTTGTCGGCGAGCTCGCCGGTGCCGTCGGGGCTGTTGTCGTCGGCCACCAGGACGTGCGCCTCGGGCACCGAGGTGCGGACCCGTCCGACGATCCGCTCGACGTTCTCCGCCTCGTTGAACGTCGGAATGATCACCAGCACCTTGCCGAGGTCAGCAAAACGCGGCTGGTTCACGGTCACGTACAAACCTCTCGGCCGATGGCGGGAGTGCCGGTCACCGTCGCGCCCGCACTCCTGAACGCCGCTCCCGTCGGCGATGCGCCGAGGGTTCCGCGGCGGAAACTGCTGCGCACGGTGGAAACTACTGGGTCCTGGCATCCTACTACCGCGCTGCCGGACACCGGCCCGATTGCCGTCGCGACCACGGCACTCGCACCGGACGCCCGCCGTTTCCCCGCACGTGACGCGGTTCGGCTAGGGTCGATGCCTCGCCCCGGCCCGAACCGCCCGCCCGGCCCGCCGAGAACGATCCGCTGGGCCGACGATCCGGCACACCCCGCCACCGCAGCGAAGGAGTAGGACCGCGCGCATGGACAGGCTCGTCAACACCATCCGCCCGTACGCCTGGGGATCGGTCACCGCGCTCCCCGAACTCCTCGGGCAGGACCCCACCGGCGAGCCGCAGGCCGAACTGTGGATGGGCGCCCACCCCGGCGACCCCTCCCGCACCGACCGGGGCGCGGGGCCGCGCCCGCTGGACGGGCTGATCGCCGCGGACCCCGAGGGCGAGCTCGGCGCCGCGACCGTCGCCCGGTTCGGGCCCACCCTGCCGTTCCTGCTCAAGATCCTCGCGATCGGCATCCCGATCTCCATCCAGGCCCACCCCACGCTCGACCAGGCGCGGGCCGGCTTCGCCGCCGAGAACGCCCTCGGGATCCCGCTGGACGCCCCGCGGCGGAACTACCGCGACGACAACCACAAGCCCGAACTCATCTGCGCGCTGGACGAGTTCGAGGCCCTCTGCGGCTTCCGCCCGGCGGCCGAGGCGGCCGCGCTGCTGGTCGGCCTGGCGGTGCCGGCGCTCGCCCCGGTCGTCGAGCTGCTGGGCGCCGGGGACGAGTCCGAGGCCCTGCGCGGCGCACTGGCCGCGATCCTCACCATGGACGACGCGACCGCCGCCGACGCCGTCCGGCAGGCCGCCGCGCACGTGGACCTCGCCGCCAAGGAGGACCCGCAGGGCCCGTACGCGCCGTACGCCCGGATCACCCGGGACTTCCCCGGCGACCGCGGCCTGATCGCCGGCCTGCTGCTCAACCACGTCCGGCTCCACCCGGGCGAGGCCCTCTACCTGGGCGCCGGCGTGCCGCACGCCTACCTGCACGGCGTCTGCGTCGAGCTCCAGGCCAACTCCGACAACGTGCTGCGCGCGGGCCTCACCCCCAAGCACATCGACGTGCCCGAGCTCATGAACGTGGTCGTCTTCGAGGCCGGCGTCCTCGACGTCCTGCACGCCACCCCAGTGGACGGCACCCCCGGCGAGGAGCTCTACCCCGTCCCGATCGACGAGTTCCGCCTCTCCCGCTTCCGGCTGGACGGCACCGACCGCGAGCTCGACGGCCGCACCCCGCAGATCCTGCTCTGCACCTCCGGCACCGCCCGCCTCACCGCCCCCGACGGCACCACCCTCGACCTCTCCCGCGGCCAGTCCGCCTTCCTCCCCGCCACCGGCGCCCCCACCCGCCTCTCCGGCGCGGCCACCACCGTCTTCCGCGCCACCGTGACGATCTGAGGGCTCCGGCCGCCAGGACCAAAAGGCCGGAGCCAAAAAGCCGGAACAGCGAAAGGGCCCCGGCCCGCACACCGGGACCCACCCCCCATCAGGGCCCCCCCCCTAAGAAGACGCCCCCCAC
>NZ_JBFBDY010000201.1:0-10734 GCF_040683475.1 Kitasatospora sp. NPDC093558
CTCGGCGCAGACCCGCAGGGCGAGCAGGAGCTGGGCGACGGCGGGCTCCTCGCGCAGCGGCAGGTCGTCGCCGTCGATCTCCAGGGGGACGCCGGCGGCGCCGAGGGCGCGCCGCACGCCCGGTATGGAGCGGGCGCCGGCCCGGACGAGGACGGCCATCTCGCCCCACGGCACGCCGTCCTCCAGGTGGGCGCGGCGCAGCAGGTCGGCGACGGAGTCGAGTTCGGCGCCGGGCGTCGGGTAGGTGTAGACCTCGACCCGGCCGCCCTCGCGGGAGGGCAGGAGGGCGCGGTGCTGGGCGAGCTTGTCGGCGGGCAGGCGGCCCATCGGCATGCGGCGGGCGACTTCGCGGGTGGCGGCGAGCAGGACGGCGCCGGAGCGGCGGGAGACGCGCAGCACCCGGACGTCGGCGGGGTTGCCGTCGGCGCGGCGGAAGGTCTGCGGGAAGTCGAGGATGCCGTTGATGTCGGCGCCGCGGAAGGCGTAGATCGACTGGTCGGGGTCGCCGACGGCGACGAGGTCGCGTCCGCCGCCGGCGAGCCGGCGCAGCAGCCGGACCTGGGAGGGGTCGGTGTCCTGGTACTCGTCGACGAAGACGACGTCGTAGCGAGCGCGCAGGTCCTCGGCGACCTCCGGGCGTTCGGCGAGCAGGACGGCGCGGTGGACGAGCTCGGCGTAGTCGAGGACGCCGCGCAGGTCGAGGACGTCGAGGTAGTCGGCGAGGAAGTGGGCGGCGGCGGCCCAGTCGGGGCGCTGGACGCCCTGGGCGAAGCGTTCGAGCTCGGCCTCGCCGAGGCCGAGCTCGCGGCTGCGGGCGAGGACGGCGCGGACCTCGTCGGCGAAGCCGCGGGTGGTCAGGCAGGCCCGCAGGTCCAGCGGCCACGGGATGCGGGAGCTGCCGAGGCGGGCGTCCTCGGCGCCGCCGGCGAGCAGTTCGCGGACCATGACGTCCTGCTCGGGGCCGGACAGCAGGCGCAGCGGTTCGGCGTAGTCGGCCGGGTCCTGGTTCGCCCGCAGGAGGGCGTAGCAGAAGGAATGGAAGGTAGTGGCCTGCGGGGCGGGGGTGGAGGTGCCGAGGCGGCCGGACATCCGGTCGCGCAGCTCCATGGCGGCCTTGCGGCTGAAGGTGAGGACCAGGATCCGCTCCGGGTCGGTGCCGCGCTCGATGCGCCGGGCGACGGCCTCGACGAGCGTGGTCGTCTTGCCGGTGCCCGGCCCGGCGAGCACCAGCAGCGGCCCGCCGGGGTGCTCGACCACGGCGCGCTGGTACTCGTCCAGCACGGGCGGTGCGGGCTGGACGAGCGGGCTGCGCACGAGCCGGTAGGGGGTACTCACGGAAGATCCTGGGGTCGAACAGGGGCATGGCCGGGGCGGGCCGCGTGGGCCCGCCCGCATCGAGCCTACGATCCTGCCCCGTCAATCCCGTCCGCGTCCCGGATTCAGGCCATCTCGTGCGGGATCGGACGCGGCTGGGTACCGTCCCACCGGGCCCGCTTGAGGTCCACCCGCGGCGGGTCGGCGAGCTCCCGCAGCGGGGTGCCCTCCTCGCCGTAGTGGGCGAGGGCGCGCTGCTCGTGGCCGGGCAGGAACCGCCCGTCGGCGCGGATCACCCGCCACCAGGGCACCGAGCCGCCGTACAGCGCCATGACCCGTCCGACCTGGCGCGGACCGCCCTGGCCGAGGTACTCGGCAACGTCCCCGTAGGTCATCACCCGGCCGGGTGGAATCCGCTCGGTCAGGTCGAGAACCAGTTCGGCGAAGGGCGGCAGGTCCGCCGGGAGGCCGTCGTCGTCAGCGTCCGTCACCTGCGGCATCCTTCCTTACAGGGGCGTGTGCGGAGCCCCGTACGAACGATCCGCCGCGCCCGATCCGGCCCCTGTCCAGCACGGGGGGCCGGGGCATGCCACCATCTTCCGGGGCGGTGAGTGGTGATACGAGGACAAGACCAGATGACCGGGACGGCAGACGTGGGCGCGCACGAGGACTCCGACGAGTCCGCCGCCCGCATGCCCCCAGGTCCCGGCGGTGAGCCCGCTCCCGGGCCCACGCCGGAAGTCTCCCTGATCAAGGACCGCACGATCAAGACCCCCCAGCCGACCGGCCCAGCCCAGACCCCGACCGTGCCGCTGCCCGAGCCCGCCCGGGCCCCCGAGGCGGGTGCGCGTCCCGCGGGCCCGGCCGCGCCGCAGGCCGTCCCCGAGCCGGTGCCCGCCCCCGAGCCCGCGCCCGCCGCGTCGGCCGCCGGGCGCGCGCTCGCGGCCTTCCACGACCCGCTGGACGACACCCCGCACCTGGACGTCGACGAGCCGCTGCTCGCCGCCCGCGCGCACCGCCCGACCGACCTCTTGCGCTTCCTCGCCGGCGTCCTCGGGATAGTCGCCGTCTTCGTCCTGGCCGGCGTCGCGACCTCGACCACCACCGGCATCGAGCAGGACATCGCGACCAACGCGCCGCGCTTCTCCGCCGTGCTGTCGACGATCACCGGCCTGCTCTCCAGCGTCGCGGTGCTCGCCGTGCCGCTGGCCTTCGCGGTCGAGCGGCTGATCAAACGCGACGGCCTGCGGGTCGCCGACGGCGTCCTCGCCTCGGTGCTCGCCTACGGCGTCTCGCTGGGCATCGACTGGTGGGTCGCCGAGGGCGCCTCCGAGCACATCAGGGACGCCCTGACCAGGCTCCCGATGGACAGCAACGGCGCCCTGACCGACCCCGTCCACGGCTATCTGGCGCCGGTGATCGCCTACATGACCGCGGTCGGCATGTCGAGCCGGCCACGGTGGCGGGTCGCCCTGTGGGTGGTGGTGATCTTCAGCGGGATCACCGAGCTGCTCGGCGGCTACACCACCCCGCTGTCGCTGCTGCTCACCGTCCTGATCGGCTGGTCCGTCGCCTACGGCACGCTGTACGCGATCGGCTCCCCCAACATCCGCCCCACCGGGCAGCACCTGATGATCGGCCTGCGCAAGGTCGGCTTCACCCCGGAGAGCGCCCACCGCGCCCCCGACGCGCCCGGCGGCACCCGCCGCTACTACGTCGCCCAGCAGGACGGCCCGCCGCTGGACGTCCACATCATCGACCGCGAGCAGCAGGCCTCCGGCTTCTTCTACCGCGCCTGGCGCCGGCTGCGGCTGCGCTCGGTGGCCGTGCGCCGCAGCCCCCAGTCGCTGCGCCAGGCGTTGGAGCAGGAGGCCCTCATCGCGTACGCGGCGGCGGCCTCCGGCGCCCGCGCGCCGCAGCTGGTCGCCACCTCCGAGCTCGGCCCGGACGCCGCGATCCTGGTCTACGAGAACGTCGAGGGCCGCACCCTGGACGAGCTCTCCGACGACGAGGTCACCGACCAGGTGATGGCCTCGCTGTGGGAGTCGGTGGCCGCCCTGCACGAGCGCCGGATCGCCCACCGCCGCCTGACCGGCGAGTCGCTGCTGGTCGTCGACGACAAGACGGCCTGCCTGGTCAACCTGTCCGGCGGCGACATCGCGGCCACCGACCTGACCCTGCGCATCGACGTCGCCCAGCTGGTCACCACCTTCGCGCTGCGGATCGGCCCCGAGCGCGCCGTCTCCGTCGCCAACGCCGTGCTCGGCGCCGAGCGGGTCGCCCAGGCCCTGCCGCTGCTGCAGCCCGTCGGCCTCTCCCGCTCCACCCGGATCGACCTCGCCAGGCTCTCCAAGGAGCGCAAGACCGCCGCCCGGGCCAAGGCCCTGGAGCAGGTCGCGGCCGGCGAGCGCACCCAGCAGCAGGCCGAGGAGGACATCGCGGCGGCCGGCGAGGACCTGCTCAGCCGCATCCGCGGCCAGATCCTCCAGATCGCCCCCGAGGCCCCGATGGAGCCCGCCAAGCTGGAGCGGCTGAAGCCCAAGAGCCTGATCATGGTGATCGCGCTCACCTTCGCCGCCTACCTGGCGCTCACCACCATCAAGCCCGCCCAGCTCAAGCTCTCCCAGATGAACTGGGCCTGGGCCGCGGCGGCCCTCGCGGCAGCGGCCTTCAGCTACGTCGCCGCGGCGATGAGCCTGACCGGCTTCGTGCCCGAGAAGCTGCCGTTCCGCCGCACCGTGGCCGCCCAGCTGGCCGGCTCCTTCGTCAAGCTCGTCGCCCCCGCCGCGATCGGCGGCATCGCGCTCAACACCCGCTACCTGCAGAAGGCCGGCATCCGCTCCGGCCAGGCGGTCGCCTCGGTCGGCGCCTCGCAGCTGGCGGGCCTGGCCGGGCACCTGCTGCTGCTGTTCAGCTTCGGCCTGATCACCGGCAGCCAGACCAACGGCGACCTCTCCGCCTCCCGCGCGGTGATCATCGGTGTGCTGACCGCCGCCGTGCTCGCCCTCGTCGTGGCCGCCGTCGCCCCGCTGCGCCGCTTCGTGCTCGGCCGGCTGCGCTCGCTGTTCTTCGGCGTCGTGCCGCGCATGCTCGACCTGATGCAGACGCCCAGCAAGCTGGTCACCGGCTTCGGCGGGATCCTGCTGCTGACGCTCTCGTTCACCGCCTGCCTGGACGCCTCCGTGCAGGCCTTCGGCGGCAACGTCAGCTTCTCGGCCGTCGCGGTCGTCTTCCTGACCGCCAACGCGGCCGGCTCCGCGATCCCCACCCCGGGCGGCATCGGCCCGGTCGAGGTCGCCCTGATCGGCGCGCTCACCGTCGCCGACGTCTCCCCCGCCGTCGCCACCCCGGCGGTGTTCCTCTACCGGGCGCTCACCTTCTGGCTGCCGGTGCTGCCCGGCTGGATCGCCTACAACGTGCTCCAGCGCAAGCACGCGCTCTGACGACGCCGCACAGACGACGGAGGGCCCCACCGCCGAGCGATGGGGCCCTCCTGTGTACGTGCCGGGCGGCCTAGTAGACCGGCTTGTGCGGCTCGATCTGGTTCACCCAGCCGAGCACGCCGCCGCCGAGGTGCACGGCGTTCGAGAAGCCCGCCGCCTTGACCACGGCCAGCACCTCGGCCGAGCGCACGCCCGACTTGCAGTGCAGCACGATCTTCTTGTCCTGCGGCAGCTTCTCCAGGGCGTCGCCCATGAGGAACTCGTTCTTCGGGATCAGCACCGCGCCGGGGATGCTGACGATCTCGTACTCGCCGGGCTCGCGGACGTCGATCAGGAAGATGTCCTCCTTCTCGTCCTGCCACTCCTTCAGCTGCTTCGAGGTGATCGTCGAACCGGCGGCGGCGGCCTGCGCCTCCTCCGACACGACGCCGCAGAAGGCCTCGTAGTCGATCAGCTCGGTGACCGTCGCGTTCTCGCTGCAGACCGCGCAGTTCGGGTCCTTGCGGACCTTCACCTGGCGGTAGTTCATCTCCAGGGCGTCGTAGATCATCAGCCGGCCGACCAGCGGGTCGCCCACGCCGGCCAGCAGCTTGATGGCCTCGGTCACCTGGATCGAGCCGATCGACGCGCACAGCACGCCCAGCACGCCGCCCTCGGCGCAGGACGGGACCATGCCCGGCGGCGGCGCCTCCGGGTACAGGCAGCGGTAGCAGGGGCCGTGCTCGGCCCAGAACACGCTGGCCTGGCCGTCGAAGCGGTAGATCGAGCCCCACACGTACGGCTTGCCGAGCAGCACCGCGGCGTCGTTCACCAGGTAGCGGGTGGCGAAGTTGTCGGTGCCGTCCACGATCAGGTCGTAGCCGGAGAAGATCTCCATGACGTTGGAGTTGTCGAGGCGCTCCTCGTGCAGGATCACGTCGACGTAGGGGTTGATCTCCTTGACCGAGTCGCGCGCCGACTCCGCCTTGGAGCGGCCGATGTCGGACTGGCCGTGGATGATCTGGCGCTGCAGGTTCGACTCGTCGACCACGTCGAACTCGACGATGCCGAGGGTGCCCACACCGGCCGCGGCGAGGTACATGAGCGCGGGCGAGCCGAGGCCGCCGGCGCCCACGCACAGCACCCTGGCGTTCTTCAGCCGCTTCTGCCCGGCCATGCCCACGTCGGGGATGATCAGGTGGCGCGAATACCTGCGGACCTCGTCAACGGTGAGCTCGTCGGCCGGCTCGACCAGGGGTGGCAGCGACACGGAAACTCCGATGGTCGTCGGTTTCAGGTGGCCGGGGCCAGCCTGTCTGTGGGCATGTTGCTCCGCCACTCAGGTGGCTCTGCTACGCCAACAGTGTCACGCCCCTCCGGTATTCCGAGACAGCCCGTCCGATGGGCGAGACGGGCGGCGTCGGATCGTGGACCCCGCCGCACGGGTCCCCGGACGCCGCCCCGACCCCCTCCCAGCGGGCCGCACGCGCCCGCCGGGCCGCCGCCCGCTCCGCTCAGACCCGGCAGGCCGTCTCCAGCCAGACGTCCCCGAGCGACTCCTCCAGCGGCACCTGCGTCCGCCATCCGAGACGGTCCCTGGCGGTGCGCACGTCCGCCTGCCGCCACGGCACCGGCTCCCCCGCGGCCGGCCGGCCCTCGGCCCGCGGGCCCTCCGGGCGGTGCCCCGGAAGATACGGCCCCGGCCCGTGCCCGGGCAGGTGGTCCCCGCCCGCCGCGACGGCCTGCGCGGGCAGCAGGACCTGCCGGTTCTCCTCCACGACGGACCCCTCGAAGCCCGCCGCCCGCACCAGCAGCTGGGCCGCGTCCCGGGCCCGGACGGCGTGCCCGCTGCCGATGTTGATCACCCCGGTCGCGGCCGACACCGCCGCCGCCTGGATCGCCCGCGCGACGTCCCGCACGTCCACGAAATCCCGGTATCCGGACAGGTCCGGCATCCGCACCTGCGACTCGTCGCGCTCCAGCGCCCGGCGCAGCCCCTCCGCGAGCCGTCCGAACAGCGAGGCGGTCGGCGCCCCCGGACCCACCACGTCGAACACCCGCAGCACCGCCGCGTCCAGGCCGGAGGCCAGCACCAGCTCCGTCCCGGCCAGCTTGGACACCCCGTACGGGCCGACCGGCCGCGGCTCGGCCTGCTCCGACACCGGCACCCCGCCGGGCACCGGACCGTACTCGGCCGCCGAGCCGACGTGCACCAGCCGGGCCGGCTCCCGGCTGCGCCGGATCGCCTCGCACACCGTGGCGACGGCCAGCGTGTTCGCCCGGATCAGGGTGCGCGAGCTGCCGTAGGTGGCGCCCGCGCAGTTGATCACCACCTGGGGGGCGACGGCGTCCAGGAAGCGCGCCAGCGCGCCCGGGCTGCCGGTGGTCAGGTCGAAGCGGATGTCGGCCGAGTCGCGCCGGCCGAGCACCGTCACCTGCAACTCCTGGTCCAGCAGCAGACGGTCGGTGACGCGGCGGCCGATGAAGCCGTCGGCACCCAGCAGCAGCACCCTCATCGGGGGTGTCCTTCCACGAAGCGAGGTCGGGGACGACCTGGCGGGCTGAAATCGGAGACGTACGGAGGCCGGGTTCGACGGCCGGGGTCCAGGGGTGGGGCGGTACGGGTCAGCGGTGCGCCTCGGCCCGGCCGAGCACCGCCCAGGCGTACCCGAGCAGCACCGCCGCGACGGCGCCGCCGCCGAGCAGCACCGCCGCCGGGCCGCCGCGGCCGAGCCCGAGCACCGCCAGGGCGGCAGCGGGGCCCGCGAGCGCGCCCAGCGCGGCGGCGGTCCACCGGCCGCAGCGCGCCAGCAGCGCGGGCAGCACCAGCAGCAGGCCCAGCACGCCCTGCGCCGCCCACGGGAGCGCGCCGGAGCGCTCGGCGGCCAGGTGCAGCAGCCCGCCGCCGTGGGGCGGCCCGGGGCGCGGGGCGACGACGGTGAGCACGGCGAGCGCGGCGAAGGTCAGCACCGCGAGGACGGCGAGGTGCAGGGCCACCGCTACGGGCAGCACCGGCCGCATCCGGGCCCGGAACTCGGCCAGCGTGCCGGCCGCGCCCAGGTGGCCGCGACCGACCTGGCGGTACCAGCGGGCCGCCCGCTCGGCCGACCCGGCGGACACGGCGGCCGCGAGCGCCAGGGCGATGGTCAGCGGGGCGGTCCCCGCCGGGCAGCGCGGAAGGCAGCAGCAGGAGGGCCGCCAGGCCGAGCCCGTGGGCGAGGGCGGCGGGGCGCCAGCGGGTGCCGGTGCCGGGCGGGGCGGGCTCGGGGCCGAGGCCGTCGGGGGCGGCGGGGCCGGCGAACGGCGGGCGGGGCGGTCCTGCCGGGGGGTCCGCGGCGAGGACGGGGACCAGCACGAGCGGCACGGCGGCGGTCAGCAGCACCGGCCAGCGCGCCCCGAACCAGGCCACCGCCGCGCACGGCAGCGCCGCCAGGGCGGCGGCGGTGAGCGTGGCCCGGGCGGCGGCGCCGCACTCCCGGCGCGGGGGCTGCGGCTTGCCCGAGACCACCCCGCGCGGCACGCGCGCGTACAGCTCGTCGGCCAGCGAGAACAGGTCGGCGTGCCGGCAGCGGGCCGCCGCCTCGGGGCCGAGGCCCGCCTCCTCCAGGCCGGCGGCGATCTCCAGCGGGTCGACGGCGCGCTCGCACAGCGCCCGGTGCTCGGCCATCACCTCGCGCACCGGATCGCCGGAGGGCCGACCGCCACCGCCGGCCGCCGCGCCGCCCGCGGACATCAGACCGCCTCCGCGAGGGCGCCGGGGCGTTCCTGCGCGCCGTCGTCGCCCTCGTCGGCGTCGGCCGCCTCGTCCGGGGTGCGCCTGGAGGCCGCTCCGTCCGCGCCGCCGCGCAGCCAGAACTCGGCGGGCCGGGCGAACGGGCGGGGCCGCTCGCCCGGCGCGCCGCCGCCCCCGCCGTCGGGGAAGGCCGGGAACTGCGAGACGAGCTCCAGGTAGATCTCCCGGAAGGCGCCGATCACCGGTTCGACGGCGAAGCGTTCCTGCGCCCTCAGCCGTCCGGCGACCCCGAGCCGCGAGCGCCGCTCCTCGTCGCGCAGCAGCGCCAGGCAGGCGCCGGCCAGGGCGCTCGGGTCGCGCGGGGGCACCAGCAGCCCGGTCGGCCCGACCACCTCGCGGGCCACCCCGACGTCGGTCGACACGACCGCCCGGCCGCTCAGCATGGCGTCCGCGAGCAGCCGCGGCCGGCGCTGGGCGAGCGCGGAGAACACGGCCACCGTGCCGCTCTCCCAGGCCTCGGCGAGCGAGCCGGGCCGTCCGGCGAAGTCCACCGCCGCCGTGATCCCGAGCCGTTCGGCCAGCGCCGTGCAGTGCGCGAGGTAGCCGGGCCGCGTCTCCTCGCCGTGGACGACGAGCCGGGCGTCCGGGAGTTCGGCCCGCACGCGGGCGAAGGCGTGCAGCATCAGCTCGGTGTCCCGGCCGGGCTCCAGCGCGCCCGCCCAGGTCAGGGTCGGTGCGGCCGGCTCCGGCCCGGCCGCCGGGCGGGTCACGGCGGGCGTGCCCTCGTACACCACCCGGGTGCGCGCCGGGTCGGCCCCGCAGCGGCGCTGCCACTGCTGGTCGTGCGCGCTGCCCGGGGTCAGTATCGCGGCCTGCCGGTACGTCTCCTCGGTGAGCGCCCGGAAGAACGCGAGCAGCAGGGCCCGGACCGGCCAGCGGTAGGGCGCCTCGCGGTAGCCGAGGTACTGCTCGCGCAGGTGCAGCCCGTGCTCGGTGACGACGAACGGGACACCGTGCAGGTGCCGGGCGACGAGGGCGGGCAGCGCGGCCGGGCCGCCGAGCAGGCCGGCGGCGGGCGCGTCCTCGAGTGCGCCGGCGGACTCACCGACAGACTCGCCGGCGGACTCGCCGACGGGGGCCGGGGTCAGGGCGAGGGAGGAGCGGAGCAGCCGGTCCACGAGCGGGGCGATCCGCTCTCCGGCGCGCTCCCGGATGGCGGTGTACACGCCGTACGGCATCGGCACGAGCGGGTCGTCGGCGGGGTCGGTGCGCAGCGGTTCAGCCATGGACCGAAGCTTGCCAGCCGCCACCGACAACGGCCGGGCTTGCGTACACCCGGGCGCGCGAACAGCCCGTCAGGTGCCGGTACGGGGGTGACCGGCACCTGACGGGGGATCGGGGGTCGGGGGCATACGGGGGACGGGTAAGGGAGTCGGGGAGACCGGTCAGGCGCAGGGCACCTGCGGGCCGGGAATGTTGACGATGCCGGAGTTGTTGGACAGGCCGGCGTTGTACTCGTAGTACAGGTAGGTGTAGAGGTCGATCCGGGTGGACGATCCACAAGCCGAATCGGGGGCGACGGTGTAGGTCACGGTGAAGCTGCTGGAGGCGCCGGGCGCGAGCGGCACGTTGTAGCGGGCGATGCCGCCGTGCACGTTCTCGCTGCACCCGTTGGTCTGGGTGCCGCACGCGGTGGCGGAGAACTTGAGGCCCGGCTCCAGGGTGGTCGGGTAGGTCGGCTGGACGCTCTGGTAGACGAACTGGATCGGCGTGTCGTACGGGTTGTTAAGCGTCAGCGTGAGCGTGAACGAGCCGCCCGGTGCGGTCGTCGCCCGGTCCACGACGGCCGTGAGCGGCAGGGGCGCGGCGGCCTGGGCGGGCGCCGCGGAGAGGAGCAGGCCGGCGGCAGCGGCCGGGATCGCGGCGAGAGCGGAACGGCTCAACTGTGTTGTGCGCATGTCCATGGAGCGTAGGGGGCGGTACCGGTTCCGTTGCTTGCCTCCGTCCCGGCTGGTACCGGGTGACGACGCGTAGGCGGACTCGGCGGGCCATTGCGCACACGTTCCGCCCCCGCACCGCCGCCCGGCACCGTATCCTGCCCGCCACGCGATCGGGTGCGCCCCGCAGCCCGCAGCGACAGCACGGCGATCCGGGGCGCCCCGCTCAGGCCCCCGCCCCTTCCTCCGGCGTGACGAACCTCCCGGATCGGGCGGTGAGCGCCCTGGCCTCCTGACGGCCGGCAGGCCTTCGATGTCACGAGACGCG
>NZ_JBFBDY010000202.1:0-10660 GCF_040683475.1 Kitasatospora sp. NPDC093558
GCAGCAGCGCGTCGCGGTCGCCCGCGCGCTGGCCGGGCGGCCCGCGGTGGTGTTCGCGGACGAGCCGACCGGCAACCTCGACTCCCGCGCCGGGACGGAGGTCCTCGGCTTCCTGCGCGACTCCGTCCGCGAACTGGGCCAGACGGTCGTCATGGTCACCCACGACCCGGTCGCCGCCGCCTTCGCCGACCGCGCGGTCTTCCTCTCGGACGGCCGGCTGGTCGACGAGATGGCGCGCCCCACGCCCGACCGGGTGCTCGACGTCATGCAGAGCTTCGACGCGCGCGCCGCTACCAACTGCTGAGGACGAAACCCATGTTGAAGACCACTCTGCGCAACGTCCTCGCGCACAGGGCCCGGCTGGCCATGACCGTGCTCGCGGTCTGCCTTGGGGTCGCGTTCGTGTCCGGCACGCTCGTGTTCGCGGACTCCACCGCCGCGGCCCACCGCGCCGCCGCGTCCAGGAACTTCGCCGACATCGCGCTCACCGTCACGGCCAAGGAGCTTCCACCCGGATCTGAACAACCGAGCGCCCTCGACGACGCGCTCGTGCGGAAGCTGGCCGACGTCCCCGGCGTCGCCGCCGTCCGGCCGTCCGCCGACGGCGCGGCCGTCCTGAACGCGGCGGACGGCAGCCCGCTGCGGGTCGGCGCGCGGTGGGCGAACCAGGCCGCCGCGTACGTCCCCGGCAAGGACGGGACGGACGGCCGCTACCCGCTCGTCGAGGGCCACGCGCCCCGCACCGGCGACGAACTCGCCGTCGACCGCGGCACGGCCGCCGTCGGCCGGCTGAAGATCGGCGACCCGGTCACCCTCGCCACCGACGGGCCGGCCATGACCAAGCGGCTCGTCGGCATCGTCACCACCGACGACACCCGCGTGACGGCCGGCGGCACGCTCCTCCTGTTCGACCGGGCGACGGCCCAGCAGCTGTTCGCCACCCCCGGCCACTACACCGCGATCGACCTGGCCGCCGCGCCCGGCACCGACCCGTCCGACCTCGCCCGCCGGGTCGCCGCCGTCCTCCCCGCCGACCGCGCCGAGGCCACCACCGGTGCCGCCCAGGCCGCCCAACAGGCCGTCCTCGTCGGCACGTTGACCCGGGGCTACGAGAAGCTGCCGCTGGTCTTCGCCGGCGTTTCGCTCTTCATCGCCTCGTTCCTCATCGTCAACACCTTCACCATGCTGGTCGCGCGCCGCACCCGGGAGATCGCGCTGCTGCGGGCGATCGGCGCGCAGCGCCGCCAGGTGGCGCGGGCCGTCCTGCTGGAGGCCGTCGTGGTCGGGCTGATCGCGTCGGCGGCCGGGTTCCTGCTGGGCCTCGGCATCGCCACGGCGCTGCCCGGCCTCCTCGGCGGCGGGCTGCCGCGCGGACCCCTCGTGATCGGCCCGGGTTCCGTCGCGGCGGCCCTCCTCGTCGGCGTGGGCGTCACCGTGCTCGCCGCATGGCTGCCGTCCCGCCGGGCGGCGAAGGTCGCGCCGATCGAGGCGCTGCGGACGGCCGAACAGCCGCCGCCCGCACGCCGGTTGCACCTCCGCGCGGCGGCCGGCCACGCCCTGCTCGCCCTCTCCGCCGCCCTGCTGGTGTCGCTCCGCGACGCGAAGGACGCCTCGGAGGCGAACCTGCAGAGCGCGATGCTCGGCTGCGCCCTGCTCGTCGGCGGCCTGATCGTGCTCGCGCCGGTGCTCGCCGCCCCGGTGATCCGCACGTTCGGCAGGCTCACCGGCCGCTTCGGCATCGCCGGGCGCCTCGCCCGGGAGAACGCCCTGCGCGACCCGCGGCGCACCGCCGCGACCGCCGCCACCCTCATGATCAGCACCGCGCTCGTCACCGGCCTCGCCACCATCGGGCACTCCGCCGCGCAGGCCCTCGACCACCGTGCCGCCGCCGGGCTCGCCGCCGACTACGTGATCGGCTCCCGCTCCACCATGGACGGCGTCGACCCGGCCGCCGTCGGGCGCGTGGCCGCAACGCCGGGCGTGCGGACGGCGAGCGCCGTCACGGACTCCACCATGGTGGCCGGCGGCAAGGTCCTGGAGGTCGCGGGCGTCGAGCCCGACGGCGTCGGCACCGTCCTGAACCTGGACGTGACCGGCGGCTCCCTGGCGGACCTCGGGCCAGGCCGGATCGCCGTCTCCGCCACCGTCGCCCGGCAACACCGCCTCGCCCCGGGCGACCGCCTCGACGCCGGCATGGGCCGCACCCGGGAGGCCCGCCCGTACACCGTCGTGGCCGTCTACCGGGACAATCCGACGGCACGGGACGTGCTCGCCTCCCGTGCGGAGGTGGCGCAGAACGGCTACCTGCCCGGCTCCGTCCAGCGCATCCTCGTCCGCACCGACGACGGCACGGCCTCCCCGGCCGTCGAACAGCGGCTGCGCACGGCGGTCGGCAACAGCCCGCTGGTGAAGGTCCAGGACCGCGCCGAGCTCGTCCGCGAGGCGGCGGGCGTCATGGGCGACCTGCTGGCGGTGATGTACGGCATGCTCGCCGTGGGGGCGGTGATCGGTGCGCTCGGCATCGTCAACACCGTGGCCGTGTCCGTCGCCGAACGCACCCGCGAGATCGGGGTCCTGCGCGCCGTCGGCCTGGACCGCACGGGCGTCCGCCGGATGATCCGCCTGGAGGCGATGACCGTCGCCGCCTACGGCACCCTGCTCGGCCTCGCCGCCGGCCTGGTGGGAGCCTGGGCCGTCGGCCCGCTGGCCACCGGCGCGGTGGACCACTACGCGCCGGCCCTGCCCTGGGGAACGCTCGCCCTGGTGTGCCTGGTCTCGCTCACGATCGGCGCCCTCGCCGCCACCGTCCCGGCCCGCCGGGCGGCAGCCCTGGGCCCACTGGCGGCGGCCACGGAGTCGTGAGGCAACCGGCGGGCCGGCTCCGGGGGTTGGCGCACCTCGGGCGGGCCCGCCCGTCCCAAGTCCTTGTCAGTGGCCACGTCTAAGGTTCCCGATACATGATCAGCGAACGGAGCTCCGATGAATGAGGCAGCAGACGTACGGGAGGCGTGGGCCCGGGTGACCACATGGCTCGAACGGAACGACCCCGGGGTTTTCGCCGCCCTCGGCGGTCCCGGGAGCCAGGAGGCCATCAGCCGGGCCGAATCGCGCATGGGCGTGGAGCTGCCGGCAGCGTTGCGGCAGTGGCTCCTGACGAACGACGTGGACGCCGACGGGCGACCCGATGCCCCGAACTGCACGGTGGAGCAGGGGTGCGACGTGCCCCTTCCCCGTGGCCATCTCCTGCTCGGCCTGAAGGACATCCAGCGGGTCTACCTCAACCGGCTGGCCGTGGAACGGATGGAACCGTCCGAAGTCCCCGACTGCCCGTCCTGGCGCCCGGAATGGGTGCCGATCGCCGCCGATCGCGACGGCTTCTACGGGACGTTCCTGGACACGGTCAACGGGACGATCGGCACGTGGGCCGAGGCCGAACTTCCCGAGGAAGGCGTGTACGCCTCGTTGTCCGCCTTCTTCCAGGCGACGGCGGATCGGCTGGAAGGAGCCCCCCAGGCGTGACCGGAGGGGCCCCGTGAGCCGACCGGCCGCTGCGCGAGGCCGCCGTCAGGAAGTGCTCGGCACCGTAGGCACATTGGTGAGGTGGAGGAGCAGCGCACCGTCGGTCGGACACCGCAGGCCGACCGACAGACGGCGGACCCGGCCGTCCGCGGCCAGGGCGTAGGCGACCACCACCTGGAACACGTCGTGTCCTGCTGGGCACCGGACATTGTCCTGCGCGCGGAAGGCCCCGCTTGCCCGAGGGTACGAGTCCGTCGCGAGCTCCCAGGTGTGACCGAGGATTTCGCCATCGGGCTGGTCGGGTACGGCGAACCCGCGCGCCGCCGGCAGCGGCCGGACCTGCCGGATCGCGGCGGACACCGTGGAGCGGTCCACTCCCGACAGCGCAGCCAGGGCCGACTGCGGAAGATCGTGTCGCAGGTGCGCGAGCGTGGCCGGCACCCGGTCGACGAACACCAGACGATGCTTCGGGCCGGCACCAGCCTCGCGGCGGCGGTCGCCGCCGCGCCGCTCCCGCGGCGCAGACTCCTGCTGCGCCTCCCACGCAGGGACGAGCTCGGCGACGAGTTCGGCAAGATGCTGCCGGGATATGCCCGATAGGGCGTGATGAGACAAGGCCGCGCGGGCCGATGACTTCACATCCACGGGCGCCGAGCCTCGCGCCGCCTACGCCTGCCGCCGCTCCCACTGCTCCTTCGTGATCTCGTACCGTACACCCCCGTGCTCGGAACCCTCGACCGCCATCATGTCGTCCGGCGTAGGGATGTTCTGCGCGAGCGTCATCCCGAGCTTCTCCATGACGTTACGCGAAGGGCGGTTCACGGTCATCGTCTCGGCCCAAACCATGCGGATGCCGAGCTCGGCGAACCCCTTCGCCAGCAGCGCCTGCGAGACTTCGGTGGCGTAGCCCCGGCCCCAGGCCGCCTGGCGCAGGCGGTAGCCGAGTTCGGCCTCCTCACGCGGGCCGCTGCGCAGCGGACGCAGGCAGAACCAGCCGACGAACGCGCCGCCGTCCTTCTCGTGCGCGGCGAACAGGCCGAGGTCATGATTCCAGCGCTCGTAGCCGGCGAGGATGCTGGGGATGGCGAGGTCGCGGACCTCCTCTGGCGGGGTCGGAGCGCCGCCGGTCAGGTAGCGCATCACCGCCGGGTCGCTGTCCAGCTCGATCAGCAGGTCCGCGTCGTCGGCGGCGAAGGGGCGGAGGGTCAGGCGCTCGGACTCGAGGTAGGTGGTCACGTGAGGATCATGGCCGAGACGGGTTGGACGGTCCAGGGAGTTTTTCGGGCCGCGTCTGTCACCGGGTGGCGTGCTGGAGGAACAGCAGCACGACACGGCCGCCTTCACGTCACGGCCGAGGACCCGCCTGTATCGCTCCCCAAGTCGTCAGCGGGACGTTGGATCCGGGCCGCACGCCTTGCCGCCACCGGCGTCCCGGCTGCACGCTCTGGGGCACCTCACCCGCCCCGGAAACCCGTGGAGCCGCCATGTCGTCGTCAGGATCGTTCGCCGCAACCCCGATCGGGGCGTGAGGCACCCGCCGACCGGGCCTGCGCCGCCGGCGCTTGCCGTGCGGCGACTGCCCACCACGCCCGCGCCCCCACCGGGCGGGCCGAACGTGTTCCGCCCGCCCCCACCCCCGTCGGGGGCGGGCGGAAGCCTCAATCACCCTCAGAGACCCAGGAGTTCGGCGAAAGTTCCGCCGAGCACGCGGTCCCGAAGCTCGCCGGACGGCGTCGCGCGTTCGACCATCCGGCGGGTGACGACCGGGTCGCCGTACGGGGCGTCCGAGCCGAAGAGCGTCCGGTCGGGCACCTCGCGGATCGCCAGGCGGACCGCGAACACGACGCTCGCCGTGGACAGTTCGAGGTACAGGTTCGGCGTCTCCCGCGCCAGCTCGATCGCCTGCAGCCAGTGGAGCCCGCCGAGCTGGCTGAGCACGAGCGGCACGCGCGGGTGGCGACGGGCGAGGTCGGCCAGCGTCGCCACGTCGCCGGCGGTGGTCGGCGCGAAGCCGTGGACGACGACCGGCAGTCCGCCGTGGTCGGCGGCGGCGCGCAGCACCGGCTCGACCAGGCCCGCGCCGTCCGGGGGCGGCGTCAGCTCGCCGATGCCCCGGAAGCCGCGCCCGACGACGTCCCGCTGTACCTCCTCGGCGATCCGCTCGGCCGGCACGTCGAGCCGCACCTTGCCGAAGCCGATGAACCGGTCCGGGTGCGCCGCGCACACCGCCGCGAGCTCGTCCACCGCCGCCGCGTGTGCGTCGGCCCCGGCCGAGCGGCCATTGATCGTGTCGTGCAGCACGCTCATCTCCCGCTTGAAGGAGGCGAGGTCCCCGGCCCGCTCCGGGTGCGGCCGGGTGCCGAAGAGCACGGCGCGGTCGACGCCGGCCTCGTCGAGCAGCGCGAGGTGGCTGTGCACCGGGTCGTGGACATGGCTGTGCGCGTCGATGATCAACGGATTCTCCTGGTCAGTGCCGTTCTGCGGGGACGGGCACTAGTGTTCAACCCTGACACCGTGACAAGGTCAAGTCGGGGGAGAGGGCACGATGAGGATCGGCGAACTGGCCAGGCGCAGCGGCACGAGCGAGCGCCTGATCCGCTACTACGAGCGGGTCGGCCTGGTGACGTCGACCCGACTCCCCAACGGCTACCGCGACTTCGACCCGTCCGCCGAGCGGACCGTCCGCCAGATCCGCGCCCTCCTCGCGGCCGGACTGCCCACCCGGACGATCCAGCAGCTCCTGCCGTGCGGCGAACCGGACGGCCCGCTGCGTGCGTGCCCGGGAGTGCTGCGCAAGCTCCGCACGCAGCTCACCGAACTCGACCGCAGGGCAGTCGAGTTGGACCAGTCCCGAGAGGCTCTGCGGCAGGCCATCGCCGCCACCGAGGCGGCCGACCTGCCCCCGGCGGCCTGAGCAGCGGGCAAGTGGGCCGGGCAGGGGGTGAGGGCGCCGCTTCCTTAGCGGGACGTTAGATCCGGGCCGCACGCCTTGCCGCCACCGACGGCCCGGCTGCACGCTCTGGGGCACCTCACCCGCCCCGGAACACGTGGAGCCGCCATGTTGTCGTCGTCCGATCCCCGTCCGAAGACCCGGAGGCTCGCGCTCGTCGGGGGGTCGCTGGGCAACCTCGTGGAGTGGTACGACTGGTTCGTCTACGCCAGCTTCGCGGTGTACTTCGCCGACGAGTTCTTCCCCGGGTCGGACTCCACCGCCAAGCTGATGAACACCGCCGGGATCTTCGCCGTCGGCTTCCTGATGCGGCCGGTCGGCGGCTGGCTGCTCGGGCGGGCGGCCGACCGGCACGGGCGCAAGAGCGCGCTGACGCTGACGGTCACGATGATGTCGGCGGCGGCCGTGCTGATCGCGGTCGCGCCGACGTACGGGCAGGCCGGGTACCTCGGGGCGGCCGTCCTGCTGGTCGCGCGGCTGCTGCAGGGCCTCAGCATCGGCGGCGAGTACGCGGCGAGCGCCACCTACCTCACGGAGGCGTCGGCGCCGAACCGCCGGGGGCTCGGGTCCTCGTTCCAGTACGTGTCGATGACGGTCGGCCAGCTGCTCGGCCTCGGCATCCTCATCGTCATGCAACACACCCTCACCACCAAGGAGTTGCACGGCTGGGGCTGGCGCGTGCCGTTCCTGCTCGGCGCCGTCTTCGCCCTCGTGGTGTTCTGGCTGCGCCGCCGGCTGCCGGAGACGGAGGCCTTCGCGAAGGAGACCGCCGGCCGGGCCGAGGGCGCCCGGGGCACGCTTCGCGGGCTGTGGGAGCACCGCCGGCAGGCCGTCCTGGTCATGGCGCTCACGCTCGGCGGCACCGTCGCCTACTACACGTACACCACGTACCTCACCAAGTACCTGATCGGCAGCGCCGGACTGCCCAAGAACACGGCGACGCTGGTCAGCTTCACCGCGCTCGCGGTCTTCGCCGCCGTGCAGCCGCTCGCCGGGCTGCTCTCCGACCGGATCGGGCGCCGCCCGCTGCTGATCACCTTCGCGATCGGCAGCACCGTCGGCACGTACCCGCTCATGTCCGCGCTCGGCTCGGCGTCCTCGTACTGGTCCGCGCTCGGCCTGTCCGTGCTGGCCCTGCTGATCGTCACCGGCTACACCTCGATCAACGCGGCCGTGAAGGCGGAGCTGTTCCCGACCCGCATCCGGGCGCTCGGCGTCGCCCTCCCGTACGCGCTCGCCAACGCGCTGTTCGGCGGCACGGCCGAGTACGTGGCGCTCTGGTTCAAGAACGCCGGCCACGAGTCCGGGTTCTTCTGGTACGTCTCCGCCTGCGCCCTGGTGTCGCTCGTCACGTACGTCTTCATGCCCGACACCCGCGACGCCTCATTGGACGACGCCGGGACCCCCGAGGCGGGCGCGGTGGCGCACGCCGTACGGTAGTCACCTCACAGGCGGCACAGGTGGGGAGGACCGCGTGCACGTGCTTCTCGTCGAGGACGACGACCGCATGGCCCAGGCCCTCGCCACCGCCCTCGCGCAGCGCGGCCACACCGTGCGGCGCGTGGTGCGGGCCGCCGACGCGCTGCGGCACGTCCGGGAGGCCGAGTTCGTCCTGCTCGACCTCGGCCTGCCCGACCTGGACGGCCTCGACCTGCTGCGCAAACTGCGCACGGTCTGCCAGCTGCCGCTGATCGTCGTCACCGCCCGCAGCGAGGAGCGCGACATCGTCCAGGGCCTGCGGGCGGGCGCCGACGACTACGTGATCAAGCCGTTTCGGATGGCCGAACTCATCGCCCGCGTCGACACCGTGCGCCGCCGCCTCGGACGGCCCGCGCCCTCGTCCCCGTCCCCGGACGGCGTCGGCGCCGGGCGGCAGGTGCGCACCGGCGACGTCGCCGTCGACCTCGCGGGCCGGACGGTGACCGTCGGCGGCACCCAAGTCCGGCTCACCCGCCGCGAGTTCGACGTCCTCGCGCTGCTCGCCGCGCACCCCGGCGACGTCCGCTCGCGCGAGGAGATCCTCGACCGCATCTGGGGCGACGCGTTCCTCGGCTCCTCGCGCTCCCTGGACGTCCACGTCGCCGGCATCCGCGCCAAGACCGGACGCGCCGGGCTGGTCCGCACGATCCGCGGGTACGGCTACCAGCTCGGCGACCTGGGGCAGGAGCGCGACGCCGGATGAGGCGCCGCCTGCTGGCCGTCCTGACCGCCCTCATCGGGACGGCCGTGCTGCTCCTCTCGCTGCCCCTGGCCGAATCCTACGCCCGCGGTCGGACGGAACACCTCCTCCTCCAGCGCCGCGCCGACGCCGTCCGCTTCGCCGACCTCGCCAACCGGATCCGCACCGACGCCGACCGCCACGAGCTCGCCGCCGAACTCACCCGCTACGCCGAGCTCTACGGCGCCGCCGTGACCGTCGTCGATGCCTCGGGCGGCGTCCTCGGCCGGGCCGGGGCGACCCCCTCGGGTGCCACTGCGGACGAGGCCCGCAGCCGGGCCCTCACCGGCCGGTCCACCGAGGCGCTGCCCACGATCCTCCCCTGGGGGCCGCACACCGTGCTGCTCGCCGAGCCGGTGGGCCAGGACGAACGGGTCAACGGCGCCGTCCTGTTGACCGTCCCCACCGGTTCCGCGCGCCACGACGTCCTCGTCCGCTGGGCACTCATCGCCGCGGGCGCCGTCACGGCGTTCGCCACCGCCGCCCTCGTCGCGGCCGGACTGGCCCGCTGGCTGCTGCGGCCCGTCGCCGAACTCGACCGCGCGGTGGCCGGGTTGGCGGACGGCCGGCTGGAGGCGCGGGCGGTCTCGGACGGCGGCCCGCCGGAACTCCGCAGACTGCGGCGGCACTTCAACGGCATGGCACAGGCCGTCGCCGACGCGCTGCGCCGCCAGCGCGACTTCGTCGCCGACGCCTCCCACCAACTCCGCAACCCGCTGGCCACGTTGGTGCTGCAACTGGAGAACGCCGAACCGCACGTGCCACCCGGCCCCGGCCTCGCCGCGCACGCCCTGGCGCTGGACGAGGCCGACCGACTGGCCGAACTCCTTGACGGCCTGCTGGCGTTGGCCCGGATGGAGTCCACGTCCGAGCCGCTCACGGACCACGACGTGTCGGCGGCCGTGAACGACCGCGTGGCGGCCTGGGCGCCGGTGTTCCGAGCGGGAGGTCAGGAGTTGACGGCCGACGTCACCCCCGGCCTGCGCGCACCGACCCTGCCCGACGCGGCCGGCCGGGTGCTGGACGCCCTGCTGGACAACGCGGTCAAGTTCGTCCCCGAGGGCCAGCAGGTCCGGGTGGTGGCCGAGCCCGGCCCCGAGGGCGACGGCACGGTCATCCGGGTCTCCGATACGGGCCCGGGCGTAACTGCCGACCAACTCCCGCTCCTGCTACGGCGATTCACCCGAGCACCCGAACACCAGAACGTCCCCGGCACCGGCCTGGGCCTGGCCATCGCCGACGAACTGGCCCGGGCCTGCGGCGGCACCCTGACCATCACCGGGGCGAGCCCACACGGCCTGAGCGTGGAGCTCCGCCTCCCGGGCGCGTAGCGGTCAGCCGTAGACAGACCGGTAGTACGCCGCCGCCCCCGGGTGCAGCGGTACCGCCCCGGTGGAGACGGCGAACCGGGGTTCCAGGCGGGCGCCCGCCGTCACCGCCCGCAGGAGCGTGGCCCACTGGGCGAAGAGGATCCGCAGCAGCTCGCGTACGGCGTCGTCCGGCACGCCCGGGCGGGCTGTCAGGTAGTTGCCGACGCCGACCGTGCCGATCGGGCTCCGCAGGCCGTACGCGCCGGCCGGGAGTGCGACCGCCGTGTACACCGGGCCGTAGCGCTCGCGCAGCGTCCCGGCGGCGGTGTCCAGCGGGACGAACCGCACGGGCAGCTCCGCCGAGAGCCCGGCCACGGCGGGTGTCGGTACGCCGCCGGACCAGAACACCGCGTCGACCTCGCCCGCGCGCAGGGCGGCCAGCGACTCGGCGAGTCCGAGCGTCTCCTCCTGCACGGGTGCCGCGCCGCCGGTGAGGGCCGCCTGCTGGAGCAGCCGTTTCGCCGTCACCTGCAGTCCGGAGCCGGCCGCGCCGGTCGCGACGCGCTGGCCGGCGAGGTCGGCGAGCTCGTGGACGGGCCCGTCGGCGGGCGCGATGAGGTGGATGTAGTTGACGTAGACCCGCGCGAGCGCCGTCACGGCGAG
>NZ_JBFBDY010000203.1:0-10616 GCF_040683475.1 Kitasatospora sp. NPDC093558
GCCGATCAGGGCGCGCAGGTCGTCCGCGCCGATCGCGGCGGGCAGCTCGCGCTCGCCGAGCTCGGCCTGCGCGGCGATCTTGCGCAGCACGCGGGCGATCGAGCGCTCAAGGTTCCGCACGCCGGCCTCGCGGGTGTACTCCCCGGCGAGCTTGCGCAGCGCCGCCTCGTCGACGCCGACCTGCTCGCCGCCGAGACCGGCCCGCTCCAGCTGGCGCGGGAGCAGGTGGTCGCGGGCGATGACGACCTTCTCGTCCTCGGTGTAGCCGTCGAGCCGGACGAGCTCCATCCGGTCGAGCAGCGGCTCGGGGATGGCCTCCAGCACGTTGGCGGTGGCGAGGAAGACGACGTCGGAGAGGTCGAGCTCGACCTCCAGGTAGTGGTCCCTGAAGGTGTGGTTCTGCGCCGGGTCCAGCACCTCCAGCAGGGCGGCGGCCGGGTCCCCGCGGTAGTCGGAGCCGACCTTGTCGATCTCGTCGAGCAGGACGACCGGGTTCATCGAGCCGGCCTCCTTGATCGCCCGCACCAGGCGGCCGGGCAGCGCGCCGACGTAGGTGCGCCGGTGGCCGCGGATCTCGGCCTCGTCGCGGACGCCGCCGAGCGCGACCCGGACGAACTTGCGGCCCATCGCGCGGGCCACCGACTCGCCGAGCGAGGTCTTGCCGACGCCAGGCGGCCCGACCAGGGCCAGCACCGCGCCTCCCCGACGGCCGCCGACCAGCCCGAGCCCCTGCTCGGAGCGGCGCTTGCGCACGGCGAGGTACTCGACGATGCGGTCCTTCACGTCGGCCAGGCCGGCGTGGTCGGCGTCCAGCACCGCGCGGGCGCCGGCGATGTCGTACGCGTCCTCGGTGCGCTCGTTCCACGGCAGCTCCAGGACGGTGTCCAGCCAGGTGCGGATCCACGAGCCCTCGGGGGACTGGTCGGACGCGCGCTCCAGCTTGTCGACCTCCTTGAGCGCGGCCTCGCGGACGCCCTCGGGCAGGTCGGCCGCCTCGACGCGGGCGCGGTAGTCGCCCTCCTCGTCGGCCGGGTCGCCGTTCAGCTCGGCCAGCTCCTTGCGGACGGCCTCCAGCTGGCGGCGGAGCAGGAACTCCTTCTGCTGCTTGGCGACACCCTCCTCGACGTCCTTGCGGATCGTGTCGTTGACCTCCTCCTCGGCGAGGTGGTCGCGCAGCAGCGTCAGCGCGTACTCCAGGCGGGCGACCTGGTCGGCCTCCAGCAGCACCTTGAGCTTCTGCTCGGCGGTGGCGAAGGGGGCGTAGCCGATGTTGTCGGCGAGCTCGCCGACGCCCTCGATCTGGGCCACCCGGTCGACGATCTGCCAGGCGCCGCGCTTGCGCAGCCACTGGGTGGACAGCGCCTTGTACTCCTTGACCAGCTCGGCGGCCCGGCCGGCCACCGGCATGCCGACCGAGGACTCCCGGAACGGCGTGGTCTCGACCCAGAGGGCCGCGCCGGGACCGGTGGTGCCGGCCCCGATCCGGACCCGGCGCACGGCGCGCACCAGCGCCGCAGGCTGGCCGATTGTGCCGGGGCCATCGGCCAGCCGGCCGACCTGCTCGACGGCGGCCAGCGTGCCGACCGCCGCGTACGAGCCGTCCACCCGCGGGACCAGCAGGACCTGGGGCTTGCCGGCGCCGGCCGCCGCGCGGGCGGCCTCCACCGCGGCGCGCACCTCGGTGTCCTTCAGGTCCAGCGGGACGACCATGCCCGGCAGGACGACCTCGTCGTCGAGCGGCAGCACGGGCAGGGTGAGCGGTGTGGACGTCGATGCCATGATCTCTCCCCAGTCAGTGAACTTGAGTCGACCTGACTAAGGCTTCACGGGCGCCGGATGTTCCCCACCTCTTGTTCGCCATGAGCGAACAGAAAAGGAGCGCAGCCAGGGGCCGCGGGAAGGTCGTCAAAACCCCCCGAACGAGTTAACGGACGTCCAAGACCGGGGCACCGCCGGACACCGGAGCGGCCTCCGGCACCTCCGCGCGCAGCGGGCGCGGCCGACGCCCGGCGCCGCGGCGCAGCCAGCGCCACAGCGCCACCCCGGTGAGCACCGCCGCCGGGTGGCCCACCGCGGTGACCAGGTCGTCCTCGGTGATGATCTGCTCGGCGATCAGCACCGCGGCGCTGCCGAGCGCCAGCAGCCGCCCGCGCCAGGGGAGCAGCCCGGCGAGCGCGCCGAGGCTGACCAGCACGCCGTAGCTGACGCCGATGTCCAGGTAGTCCATCGCCGCGGCCTCCAGGTGCCCGGTCTCCACGGCGGCGATCACCACCGCCTGGGACAGCAGCGTGGCCGTGACGTGCCCGATCGCGAAGACCGCCGCCGCCCGCCGGGAGCCGACCCGGCGCTCCAGCGGCGCGACGGTGAAGGCGAATCCCCACAGGTACGGCATCCACACCTCGCCGGCCACCCAGAATCCGCTGAGCAGCAGCGCCCGCAATGGGTGGTGCAAAAGATTGTGGCCGTCCGAACTGGAGGCCTCCTGCAGCCGCAGGACGAGATCCGGATCCGCGAGTTTGGCAAAGGTCGTGGTGGCGCCCACCACGGCGAGATATCCGAGCGCGAAAGGGTTGCGCCGGGGTGTCGGCACCCGGGCCAGCAGCCACTCGGCCACCCCGGTGCGCAGCCCGAACCTGAGCATCCCGTACGGCGGCCCGGCCCACGGCTGCCGCGGGCCCGGGCGCGGACCCGCCGGTGCGCCACCGCGCCGCAGTCCAGCCATGCCGCCCTCCGCTCCACGCCCGCAGCCGCCGGCGCCCTGCTCCCGTCCGGGGTGACCAACGTACCGGCGCGCGCACGGAATCCCTCCCGCGGGGCGTTGTCGTGATCACGTTACGTCGAGGTTCTGAGAACCAGCTGAGAAAAGCCCGTGAAGACCGGTGGACCGGCCGACCGGCCGGATTCCCGCATTGGTCCAGACCTTCCTCCGTTTAACCCGTCAGTAGCGGCCCTGACCGGCGACTTGGTGTCAACTCGACTGCATACGTACCGTTACGCAGTGAAAAAACGCCGGGTAAGGTATCGGCCCGTGCCCACTCGTGAGTGGGTCCGAGAGCGGGCCGGAACCGGCCCAACGGGCCGGAAACGTCCGGTCCACCTGCCGGGAGGCACCTGCTGTCCGTACGCTGCGAAGTGCGCGGGAGAAGCGGGTGGCCGACCTCCGCCCTCCGATCCGCGCACGCGACGGGACGGCGGACCCGGCACACAGTCCACGACGGAACAAGACTACGAAGCGGAGCCCCGCCATCCCCACAGGTGGCCGGCCCGCAGCCCTGGGGGCGGTGGCGTGACCGTGACAGAAATTCAGCAGGACAGCAGCAATAGCGGCGGCACGGTGAGCAGCCAGCGCAGAGTGCTGGTGGTAGAGGACGAGCCCACGATCGCGGAGTCGATCGCGGCCCGGCTGGGCGCGGAGGGCTTCAAGGTCGCCGTGGCCCACGACGGGCCGGGCGCGGTCGACGGCTTCCACACCTGGCAGCCGGACCTCGTCGTCCTCGACATCATGCTGCCCGGCTTCGACGGCCTCGAAGTGTGCCGCCGGATCCAGGCCCAGCGACCGGTGCCGGTGCTGATGCTGACCGCGCGCGACGACGAGACGGACCTGCTGGTCGGCCTCGGCGTCGGAGCCGACGACTACATGACCAAGCCCTTCTCCATGCGCGAACTGGCCGCCCGGGTCAACGTGCTGCTGCGCCGCGTCGAGCGCGCCCAGCAGGCCGCCCGCACGCCCGCGCTCGGCTCGCTGCGCTTCGGCGAGCTGGAGATCGACCACGTGCAGCGCCGGGTGCGCCTCGCCTCGGGCGACGTCCACCTGACGCCGACCGAGTTCGACCTGCTCGCCTGCCTGGCCGCCCAGCCGCGTGCCGTGCTCACCCGCGAGCAGCTGCTGGCCGAGGTGTGGGACTGGACCGACGCGTCCGGCACCCGCACCGTCGACAGCCACGTCAAGGCGCTGCGCCGGAAGATCGGCGCCAGCTGGATCCGCACCGTGCACGGTGTCGGCTACGCGCTGGAGGCCCCGCTCTCCTAGCGGCGCCTCGGGCATCGGGCCTCCGGGGGGCCCGTGTCCCGAACCGCCGTACCCATGCGGGGGACCACAGGGACAATGACCTTTCCACAGCAACGCAACGGCGACGCCGCCGGCACCCGGTCGCAGACCCTCGCCGCCCGCGCCGCCCGCCGGGTCTGGGCCGACATCCGGCCGCTCGACCCCGTCCGGTCGATCAAGGGCAAGCTCGCGCTGCTCGTGATCGTCTCCGTCTTCCTCGCCAGCGGCATGGTCGTCGTGGCACTGAAGTCCGAGACGCAGATCCGCATCATCATGATCTTCTCGATGATCGCGTCGCTGCTCTTCATGCAGTTCCTCGCGCACGGGCTCACCGCCCCCCTCCGCGAGATGACCGCGGCCGCCCGCGCGATGGCCTCCGGCGACTACAGCCGCCGGGTCGAGGTGAACTCGCGCGACGAGATCGGCGAACTGGCCGCCACCTTCAACCAGATGGCCTCCGACCTGGAGGCCGCCGACCGCCACCGGCGCGAACTGGTCGCCAACGTCTCGCACGAGCTGCGCACGCCCATCGCCGCACTGCGCGCCGTGCTGGAGAACGTGGTCGACGGCGTCGTGCAGCCCAATCCGGCGACCCTCGAAGCGGCCCTTGAGCAGACCGAGCGGCTCGGCCGCCTGGTCACCCACCTGCTCGACCTCTCCAAGATCGACGACGGCGTGGTCGACCTCGACGCCCGCCCCTTCGAGGTGCGCGAGTTCCTGGACGGCGTGCTGCGCGGCGTCACCGTGGACGGCGCGACGGCGGGCGGGGCGTTCTCCCGGCGCGGGGACGTCCGGCTCGCACTGGAGGTCAGCCCGGCCGGCCTGACCGGCGTCGCGGACCCGGAGCGCCTCCACCAGGTGGTCGCCAACCTGGTCGACAACGCCTGCAAGCACTCCCCGCCCGGCGGCACCGTGACGGTGCGCGCGCGGCCCGACGGCGAGCCCGGCGGCCTGCTGCTGGAGGTCGAGGACGAGGGTCCCGGCATCCCGCCGGCCGACCGCAACCGGGTCTTCGAACGCTTCAGCCGCAGCGGCACCGCCACCGCCCAGGGGCCGGGCTCCGACGGCGGCACCGGCCTCGGCCTGGCCATCGCCCGCTGGGCGGTGGACCTGCACGGCGGGCGGATCGCGGTCGCGGAGTCGCCGCGCGGCTGCCGGATCGAGGTCCGGCTGCCCGGCCAGCGCTGAGCTCGTGCGATCGTCCAGCGGCACCCGAGGGGTGCGCAGCGGGGGTTTGTGTCACAGATCCGACACAGACGTACACGAAGATCATTCGAAGATCAGGCCGGGACTTTGTCCGTTTTCGTCCCAATATGTGGGCCGATCAGGCCTGGTCAGTTCCCCGTACATGCGGGTTTCTAACGCACATTTTCGGCCAATCTGCAGGTCAGGACTGTGATCTGGACGACGCCTGCCCCCCGGGGACTGCGCGATCACTGGTCAGGGGCGTAGCCTTAATCCCCGCTGTCCAAACATCCCAAAAGGAAGCGGAAGAGGGCGGTTGCCGCCGTGTCGCCACAGTCCCAAGAAACCCCCAACAGCTCGGCAAGCTCCACTGGCTTCGGCCCCAACGAGTGGCTCGTCGATGAGATCTACCAGCAGTACCTCCAGGACCCGAACTCGGTCGACCGAGCCTGGTGGGACTTTTTCGCCGACTACAAGCCCGGTTCCGAGGTGACCCCAGTGACCCAGGCCGCGACCCAGGCCGGCCCCACGCCGACCCCTGCCGCTGCCCCCGCGCCCGCTGCTGCTCCGGCCGCCGCGCCCGCCCCCGCCGTGCCGGCCGCCCCGGCCCCGGTGGCGGCCCCCGCGCCGCTCGCCGCCGCGCCCGCCGCGCCGCCGGCCCCCAAGGCCGCCGCCCCGGCCGCCCCCGCCGCTCCCGAGGCCGGCGGCCCGGAGCTGGTCCAGCTGCGCGGCCCGGCGAAGGCCGTCGCCACCAACATGGACGCCTCGCTGGAGGTGCCGACCGCGACCTCGGTGCGCGCCGTCCCGGCGAAGCTGTTGATCGACAACCGCATCGTCATCAACAACCACCTGCAGCGCGCCCGCGGCGGCAAGGTCTCCTTCACCCACCTGATCGGCTACGCCCTCGTCCAGGCCATCAAGGCCCACCCGGGGATGAACCACAGCTACAAGGTGGAGGGCGGCAAGGCCTTCCTGGTCAAGCCCGAGCACATCAACCTCGGCCTGGCCATCGACCTGGTCAAGCCCAACGGCGACCGCCAGCTCGTCGTCGCGGCCATCAAGAAGGCCGAGACCCTCGACTTCTTCGGCTTCTGGCAGGCCTACGAGGACATCGTCCGCCGGGCCCGCGCCAACAAGCTGACCATGGACGACTTCACCGGCGTCACGGTCTCGCTGACCAACCCCGGCGGCATCGGCACCGTGCACTCCGTGCCGCGCCTGATGCAGAACCAGGGCACCATCGTCGGCGTCGGCGCCATGGAGTACCCGGCCGAGTTCCAGGGCTCCGCCCCGGAGACCCTCTCGCGCCTCGGCGTCTCCAAGATCATGACGCTGACCTCGACCTACGACCACCGCGTCATCCAGGGCGCGGCGTCCGGCGAGTTCCTGCGCACGATCCACCAGCTGCTGCTCGGCCAGAACGGCTTCTACGACGAGATCTTCGAGTCGCTGCGGATCCCGTACGAGCCGGTCCGCTGGGCCACCGACGTCGCCACCACCCACGACGACGAGGTCAACAAGACCGCCCGCGTCATGGAGCTCATCCACGCGTACCGCGTGCGCGGCCACCTGATGGCCGACACCGACCCGCTGGAGTACAAGCAGCGCAAGCACCCCGACCTGGACGTCGTCCAGCACGGCCTCACCCTGTGGGACCTGGAGCGCGAGTTCGCGGTCGGCGGCTTCGGCGGCCAGAAGATGATGAAGCTCCGCGACATCCTCGGCCTGCTGCGCAACACCTACTGCCGCACCGTCGGCATCGAGTACATGCACATCCAGGACCCGAAGCAGCGCAAGTGGCTGCAGGAGCGCCTGGAGAAGCCGTACACCAAGCCCGAGCGCGAGGAGCAGCTGCGCATCCTGCGCCGCCTGAACTCCGCCGAGGCCTTCGAGACCTTCCTGCAGACCAAGTACGTCGGGCAGAAGCGCTTCTCGCTGGAGGGCGGCGAGTCCCTCATCCCGCTGCTGGACGCGACCATCGACTCGGCGGCCGAGCACCGCCTGGACGAGGCCGTGATCGGCATGGCCCACCGCGGCCGTCTGAACGTGCTGGCCAACATCGTCGGCAAGCCGTACGCCCGGATCTTCGGCGAGTTCGAGGGCAACCTCGACCCGAAGTCCATGCACGGCTCCGGTGACGTCAAGTACCACCTGGGCGCCGAGGGCACCTTCACCGGCCTGGACGGCGAGACCATCAAGGTCTCGCTCGCCGCGAACCCCTCCCACCTGGAGACGGTCGACCCGGTCGTCGAGGGCATCGTCCGCGCCAAGCAGGACGTCCTGGACCAGGGCGGCACGACCTTCCCGGTGCTGCCGATCCAGATCCACGGCGACGCGGCCTTCGCCGGCCAGGGCGTCGTCGCGGAGACCCTGAACATGTCGCAGCTGCGCGGCTACCGCACCGGCGGCACGATCCACCTCGTGGTGAACAACCAGGTCGGCTTCACCGCCGCCCCGGCCTCCTCGCGCTCGTCGATGTACTGCACCGACGTGGCCCGCATGATCGAGGCCCCGATCTTCCACGTGAACGGCGACGACCCGGAGGCCGTGGTCCGCGTCGCGCGGCTCGCCTTCGAGTTCCGCCAGGAGTTCCACAAGGACGTGGTGATCGACCTCATCTGCTACCGCCGCCGCGGTCACAACGAGGCCGACAACCCGTCGTTCACCCAGCCGCTGATGTACGACCTGATCGACAAGAAGCGCTCGGTGCGCAAGCTGTACACCGAGGGCCTGATCGGTCGCGGCGACATCACCATGGAAGAGGCGGAGCAGGCGCTCCAGGACTTCCAGGGCCAGCTGGAGAAGGTCTTCGCCGAGGTCCGCGACGCGGCCCAGACGCCGGCCGCCGGCGCCACCGGCAAGCCGGTCGCCGACTTCCCGGTCAGCATCCGGACCGGCATCTCCCAGGAGATGGTCAAGCGGATCGCCGCCTCGCAGGTCAACCTGCCGGAGTGGCTGACCGTCCACCCGCGCCTGTTCCCGCAGCTGCAGCGCCGCGCCGCCTCGGTCGAGGACAACACCATCGACTGGGCGATGGGCGAGACCCTCGCCATCGGCTCGCTGCTCATGGAGGGCCACCCGGTCCGCCTGGCCGGCCAGGACAGCCGCCGCGGCACCTTCGGCCAGCGGCACGCCGTCCTGATCGACCGCAAGACCGGCGAGGACTACACCCCGCTGCAGTACCTCACCGAGGACCAGGCCCGCTACACCGTCTACGACAGCCTGCTGTCGGAGTACGCGGCCATGGGCTTCGAGTACGGCTACTCGCTGACCCGCCCGAACGCGCTGGTCATGTGGGAGGCGCAGTTCGGCGACTTCGTCAACGGCGCGCAGACCATGGTGGACGAGTACATCGCCTCCGCCGAGCAGAAGTGGGGCCAGCACTCGGGCGTCACCCTGCTGCTGCCGCACGGCTACGAGGGCCAGGGCCCGGACCACTCGTCCGCCCGCCCGGAGCGCTTCCTGCAGCTGTGCGCGCAGAACAACATGACGGTCGCCATGCCGACGCTGCCGTCGAACTACTTCCACCTGCTGCGCTGGCAGGCGCACAACCCGCACCACAAGCCGCTCGTCGTCTTCACCCCGAAGTCGATGCTGCGCCTGAAGGCCGCGGCGAGTGCGACCGAGGAGTTCCTGTCCGGCTCGTTCCGCCCGGTCATCGGCGACACCACCGTCGACCCGGCGCAGGTCCGCAAGGTGGTCATCACCGCCGGCAAGTTCTACTACGACCTGGAGGCGGCGCGCGCCGAGCGCGGCGTCACCGACACGGCGATCGTCCGGGTCGAGCGGCTCTACCCGCTGCCGGTGGCCGAGCTCCAGGAGGAGCTGGCCCGCTACGGCGACAACGTCCAGTTCATCTGGGCGCAGGAGGAGCCGGCCAACCAGGGTTCCTGGCCGTTCATCGCGATGAACCTGGTCGACCACCTGCAGGTCGTCATCGGCCGCAGCGCCAACGGCTCGCGCCTGCGCCGCGTCGCCCGCCCGGCGGCCTCGTCGCCGGCGGTCGGCTCGGCCAAGCGCCACGCCGCCGAGCAGCAGGCCCTGATCGAAGAGGTCTACTCGATCTGAGGCCCTGAGCCTGGCTCACGCGAACGGCCCCCGTCCTCCCTTCCGGGAGGGCGGGGGCCGTTCGGTTGGCAGCAGAACCGTTTCCCCACGATGCCATGTCAAGGTCGCAGCTCTGCAACCAATCGGATACCGGCGTGCCGGTGCAGCTGACGGATCGATAGGTTATGCCTCGCCAGATCGCTGCCCCGGGAGCCCGTCACCGCCCCCGGGCCGGTCGGACGACCTCACCGCTCTCCCAGGGGGATCACCAGATGACCGCCGACACGCCGAGGGATGCCAGCAAGCTCCCGCCGGTCTTCCAGCCGCTGCTGCCCGACGACCCCCGGGAGGTCGGCGGCTACCGGCTCTTCGCCCGGCTCGGGGCCGGCGGCATGGGCCGGGTCTACCTGTCGTACACGCCGGGCGGGCGCCCGGTCGCCCTCAAGGTGGTCCGCCCCGAGTTCGCCGAGGACGGCGAGTTCCGCCGCCGCTTCGCCCAGGAGGTCAGCAACGCCCAGCGGATCCACGGGCTCTACACCGCGCAGGTGATCGACTCCGGCGGCCTGGACTCGGACGCCCCCTGGCTGGTCACCGCGTACGTGCCCGGCCCCTCGCTCCAGCAGGTCGTGCGCGAGAACGGCGCGCTGCCGGTGCGCACCGTCCTGCTGCTGATGGGCGGCATCGCCGAGGCGCTGCAGGCCATCCACAGCGTCGAGGTGGTGCACCGCGACCTCAAGCCCGCCAACGTGCTGGTCGCCGGGGACGGCCCGCGGGTGATCGACTTCGGCATCGCCCGGGCCGCCGACGCCACGGCGCTGACCGGCACCGGCTACCGGATCGGCTCCCCCGCCTTCATGTCCCCCGAGCAGGCCCAGGGCCGCCCGGTCACCCCGGCCACCGACGTGTTCGCGCTCGGCGCGCTGGCCGCGTACGTGGCCGGCGGCGCGGCGCCGTTCGGCGACGGCCCGGACACCGCCGTCCTCTACCGGGTGGTGCACGAGGAGCCCGACCTGAGCGGCGTCCCGGCCGACCTGCGCGAGCTGGTCCTGCGCTGCCTGGCCAAGCTCCCGGAGGACCGGCCGACGCCCGCCGAGATCATCCAGGTCGCCCGCAACCACCCGGAGGTCGGCGGACAGCTGCGGTTCGGCGAGGACTGGCTGCCGCGCCAGGTCAACACCGAGATCACCCGCCGCTCGGACCTGCCCAAGACGCCGCCCACGCCGGTGCCGGCCATCCCGTCCACCCCGCCGACCCCGATGCCGGCCGTGCCCGCCACTCCCCCGCCGCCCTTCGCCGCACCGACCCACCCGGCCACCGCGGTGACCCACCAGCCCAC
>NZ_JBFBDY010000204.1:0-10607 GCF_040683475.1 Kitasatospora sp. NPDC093558
GACCGCTTGTCTCCGACCGCTTGTCTCCGACCGCTTGTCTCCGACCGCTTGTCTCCGACCGCTTGTCTCCGACCGCTTGTCTCCGACCGCTTGTCTCCGACCGCTTGTCACCAGCCGCGCGACCAGCCCGTTCGTCCCCCGAGGGCTCACCCCGACGGCTCCTCCGGCGGGCGCGCCGCCACCCCCGGCCCGAGGCTGGGGAACGAGCCCGGGCCGGGCCGGGCACCCCGGGCGAAAGCCGCCGATCGCCCGTCCGGTACGGTCGGCGGTCGGCCCGGCGTCGGGCGCAACCCTGGGGGGAGACGGATGGGCAGAGCGGCCCGCAGACCACTTGACGGACCGGCACGTGCGGAGGCCGCCCGGTGACCGCGGTCCTCGTCGCCGCCGGCGCGTTCCTGATGACGCTGATCGGTGGCTTCGTCGCCCAGCGCACCGGCGACCGGCGCCACCTCGTGCTCGGCTTCGCCGCCGGACTGATGCTCGGCGTCGTCGTCTTCGACCTGCTGCCCGAGGCCCTGCGCCAGGCGCCCGGCGAGGTGCACGGAGTGCCGCAGGCGCTGCTGATGTTCGCCGCGGGCTTCCTCGCCATCCACGTGGTGGAGCGCGCGGTCGCCATCCACCGCGGCCACGAGGGCGAGTACGCCGAGCACACCCACGGCCACCAGCACGCGCACGCCCACGCGTCCGGCCGCCAGGGCATCGGCCTGAGTGCCGCCCTCGCCCTCGTCGGGCACAGCGTGATGGACGGCTTCGCGATCGGCGCCGCCTTCCAGGCCGGCACCACGGTCGGCACGGTCGTCGCCATCGCCGTCGTCGCGCACGACTTCGCCGACGGCTTCAACACGTACACGATCACCCGGCTCTACGGGAACAACCGGCGCCGCGCGCTGACCCTGCTCGCGGCGGACGCGATCGCCCCGGTCTCGGGCGCAGCGATCACGCTCGCGTTCACCATCCCCGAGCACCTGCTCGGCCTCTACCTGGGCTTCTTCTCGGGCTTCCTGCTCTACCTGGCGACCTCCGACATCCTCCCGGAGGCCCACAGCCCGCACCCGTCCCGCAACACCCTGCTCTGCACCCTCGCCGGGGTGGGCTTCATGTGGCTGGTGATCGGCTTCGCCAACTAGGGCGGCCCTGCGCGTCCCGGCCGACCGGCCCGGTCAGCGGCCCGCGTACCGGGTCTCGGCGGCGCGCAGCACGCGCAGGACCACGTCCTGGTCGGCCGGGCTGACCTCGCCGAAGTACTCCTGCGCCACCTCGTGCCGGACCAGCCCGATCCGCTCGACCGCCGCGCGGCCCGCCTCGGTCAGCAGGATCCGGACGGCCCGCCGGTCGGCCGGGTCGGGGCTGCGCTCGACCAGGCCGGCCTCCTCCAGGGCGTCGACCACCGTGGTGGCCGAGCGCGGCGCGATGTGCAGGCGGTCGGCGAGGTCGCTGAGGCGCATCGCGCGGTCCGGGAGTTCGCAGCCGGGCGCGTGGGCGAGCGTGCGCAGCGCCCGGGCCTGGCCGGGGGTGATGCCGTAGGGCTCCAGCCGCTCGCTGGTGCGCCGCCGGATCCGCTTGATCGCCCGGGTCATCGCGTCCGCCAGCTCGGCGGCGGTGTCAGCCGAGCCCGCCGAGCCCGCCGAGCCCGCCGGGCCCGTCCGGGCGGTGGGGGAGGAGTGCGCCGGGTCGTCGGTCGGCGTGGTGGTCATGGGCGGTCTCCTCGGCAGGCGTCCGCCCAAGCGTATCGGCCGGTCGGCGGCCCGCGACCGGCGGCGGACAGGCGCTGCGAGCGGGTGCGGACCGGTGCTCCGGGCGCGGGCGGACGACCCCTGCGGAAATATGTTGAGCCAGGCTCAGTATCCAGGTTAGCGTAGCCGCAAGTGAGGGTGCCCTAAGTGCCCTCCCCGGAACCTGGAGGGCCCGTGCCCCGCTCCGAAGCCCGCGTCGCCACCGACCGCCCCGCCCGCTACGCCAAGCAGCTCGCCGCCCACATGGGCCGCAAGATCGAGACCGCCTTCTCCGAGGAGACCGGCCGCGGCACCCTCACCTTCGGCGCCGGCACCGCCACCCTGGAGGCGCAGCCGGACGCCCTGCTGCTCGTCGTCGAGGGCGAGCGCGAGAACCTCCCCGGCCTGGAGGACGTCGTCGGCCGCCACCTCGTCCGGTTCGGCGCGCGCGACGAACTCGTCGTCGAGTGGCATCGCGACAACGGCGAGCCCGGCCTCGTCCACCGCAACGAAGAGGAGCCGAAGGACGAGGAGCCGAAGGACGAGGAGCCGAAGGGCGAGGCCTAAGGGGCTTAAGGCGCGTCCGTCCGCTCGGGCCCGGGCAGCCGGCGCGCGAGCGCCCACAGCACCAGGACGGCCACACACCAGCTGGCCACCACGTCCAGCACCCAGTGGAAGTCGCTCCACACCAGCCCCGCGCCGACCCCGGCCGCCAGCAGCACCGCCGCCGCCCGCAACCCGCGTGCGACGCGCACCCCGGTCGTCCGGGCGAGCAGCAGCACCGCGACCCCGTACGACAGCGTCGCGGTGGCGGTGTGCCCGGACGGGTACCAGCCCCACTGCCCCGGCACCAGCGGATCGCCGAGCGGGCCGGGACGGGCGAACGCGGCCTTGGCCGGGACCACCAGCAGCGGGATCAGCACCGCAGTGAGCGCCGCCACCGGCAGTGGCAGCCACCAGCGCGCCGCCCCGGCCCGGCGCGAGCGCCACGCGGCCAGCCCGCCCCCGGCCAGCAGGGCCGGGATCGCGGGGAAGGTGCCGCCCAGATCCGCCAGGGCGTGGCCGGCGCGGGCGAGCAGCGCGCTGTGCAGGTCGTGGTGGGCCGTCGTGACACCGTGCTTGACCCACCGGTCCAGTCCGAGCAGCGGCCCGTCCACCACCACCTGCCACGACACCACCAGCAGCAGGAGTGCCGCGACGAGCGGCACCAGCGGCGAGACCACCGCCCGGCCCAGGGCACCGAACAGCCGCCCCGGAGCAGGGGGGAGAGCTCCGGGGCGGCTTGGATGATCGCCGTTCCGTGCGCCCCGGGGGGTGTGGGTCGGACGGTCGGTCGATCGGCCTTCGGTGTGCACCACCCCTGGCGGGGCGGCCTGGTTGTCCTCGCGGTCCCCGTGCGGACCCGCACCGGTCGGCGGCTCCGCGGACGGCTCCGCCAATGGCTGAGGCTCGCTGTCCATCTGCGATGACACTACGTCAACGGTCCTTCCACGCCGAGCGCCTTCAGTGATTCCGCACATCATCTTCACCGCCCACCGGGCAACCCTCCGGCCCTGTGAACGATCGGCCCGCGCATCTCCATGAGGAGACCTCATCCGGGGCGCCACCACGCGGAAAACCGAACGGCCCGCGGGGACCTTGGCAGGTCCCAGCGGGCCGTTCAGCGCTGTCCGGACAACCCTCCGGCGGGGGTACTCGCCCGGTGGGGGCGCTCACCGCGTCAGACGCCGGCGAACGCGCCCTCCAGGATGTCCAGGCCCTCGTTCAGGAGGTGCTCGGGGATGACCAGCGGCGGCAGGAAGCGCAGCACGTTGCCGTACGTGCCGGCGGTCAGCACCACCAGGCCCTCGGCGTGGCAGGCCTTGGCGATCGCCGCGGTGGCCTCGGCGTTCGGCTCCTTGCCGCCAGCCTTCACCAGCTCGATGGCGATCATGGCGCCGCGGCCGCGGACCTCGCCGATGATGTCGAACTTCTCCTGCATCGCCCGCAGGCGGCCCAGCATGATCTCGCCGATCCGCTGCGCCTTGCCGTTGAGGTCCTGCTCCTTCATGGTTTCGATGGCGCCCAGCGCGGCGGCGCAGGCCACCGGGTTGCCGCCGTAGGTGCCGCCGAGGCCGCCCGCGTGCGCGGCGTCCATGATCTCGGCGCGGCCGGTCACCGCGGCCAGCGGCAGACCGCCGGCGATGCCCTTCGCGGTGGTGATCAGGTCCGGGACGACGCCCTCGTCCTCGCACGCGAACCACTGGCCGGTGCGGCAGAAGCCGGTCTGGATCTCGTCGGCGACGAACACGATGCCGTTCGCCTTCGCGTACTCCACGATCGCCGGCAGGAAGCCCTTGGCCGGCTCGATGAAGCCGCCCTCACCCTGGATCGGCTCGATGATGATCGCGGCGACGTTCTCCGCGCCGATCTGCTTGTTGATGATGTCGATCGCCTGCGCGGCGGCCTCGGCGGCGCAGTTCTCGGCACCGGTCAGCCAGCGGTACGGGTAGGCCACCGGCACGCGGTAGATCTCCGGGGCGAACGGGCCGAAGCCCTGCTTGTACGGCATGTTCTTCGCCGTCAGGCCCATGGTGAGGTTGGTGCGGCCGTGGTAGCCGTGGTCGAACACCACGACGGCGGTGCGCTTGGTGTAAGCGCGGGCGATCTTCACCGCGTTCTCGACCGCCTCGGCGCCCGAGTTGAACAGCGCGGTGCGCTTCTCGTGGTCGCCCGGGGTCAGCTCGTTCAGCTGCTCGGCGACGGCCACGTAGCCCTCGTACGGGGTCACCATGAAACAGGTGTGCGTGAAGGCGGCCAGCTGCTCGCTCGCCTTCGCCACCACGGCCTCGGCGCTGTTGCCGACGTTGGTCACGGCGATGCCGGAACCGAAGTCGATCAGCGAGTTGCCGTCCACGTCCTCCAGCACGCCGCCGTTGGCGCGGGACACGTACACCGGCAGGGTCGTGCCGACGCCGGCCGCCACCGCACCCAGCTTGCGGGCCTGCAGCTCCTGCGACTTCGGACCGGGGATCGCGGTGACCAGGCGGCGCTCCTGCGGGAGCGGCGTTGCGGCGCTCATGGGTTTCTCCAGACTTCTAGGCTCGATGCTTCGCAGGCTACGGCCGCCCCCGGGGACCGGGCATGCGCCACTCGGTAGCACTGCGCCGTCCGACTTGTCCGGCACGGCCAGCGCGGGTGGCACGGTTACCCGCAGGCCCCGCTCCACTACATTGAGCGCGGGCGTGTCGCCGGTACGGCGGCATGGGTATGGCGGCACCGACGGCGGTCGGGCCGGGCGGGCGAGGGAGCGGGGCCGTACACATGGCACAGGACGGGGCACACCACCACGGCGACCGGACCACCACACCCCCACCCCCCATGCCCCACCAGCGCCCCGGAGCGTCGCAGGCAGGGCCCTTCAACCTTCCGGCGTGGGTGGCGACCCCTCGGCCGGAAGCGGCGCCGGGTATCTATCGGCAGGGACACGAGCCGATCAACCCAGCCCAGGCCGAAGAGGCGAAGGTGCCCACCGGGCAGCTTCTGTGGCGGGCAGTGCTGAATCTTGTCGCCACCTTCGCGACGTACTACATCGGCACGTTCATTCTGATGTGGGTGACTGGCACGTTGTTCGGCTGGTTCGTCGGGACGTCACCTGAACAGTTCAACGTCGTCCAGATACTCATCAATCTGGTGACGATCAGTTGTGCTGCGGCAGTGTTCTGGCGGACCGGGCGGTGGCGGGAGGTCTGGCGACGGTTCCTCACCCCGGCGGGTTGGCGCAAGAACATTGCGCCCGTGCTTGCTCTGGCAGTCACGCACGAGGGGCCGACTCCGGTGAGACCGGCAGCCGAACCGGCGGCGGTTCCCGCTGCCGACCCGTGGATCGTCCAGCGCGTGGGCGGAGCGTCGGACGCGGCTGCCAAGCTGGACCGCTCGTCCGTCGGCGATGTCGACTACGTACGGATCCAGCGTGCCTGGGAGTCGGCGCAGGCGGACGCTGCGTTCGTCCCGGCGTTCGTCGATCAGGTCATGGCGAGGGGTGGTGCGGCCTTCGCACACCCGTCCGAGAGTCGTGACCTCTTGGTCCGAAAGGGGCGGCACGACCTGTTGCTGCAACAGGTCCGTCTGGGGACCACCCAGGACGTGGTGAAGAACCCGCCGACCCACAGGGCCACCGGGTTCGCACTTGACCCCACCTTGCTTGGTACTTCCCTTCTCGCTGTGGGCCCAGCAGGGACCGGCAAGACAGCCCGTTTGGCGAGGCCTATTACCGAGGCGCTGTGCCTTCAGACGCTCGCCGGTACGGCGTGCACAGTGGTGATCGGCGCAACGGAGTCCGACCTCGGACCCGAATCCTGGTACGACGTGGTGATCGCACCGGGCGAGCCGGGTTCGGCCTACGGGCTGGACCTGTACGGAGCGACCCAGGATCCCGATGAGGCAGCTGCCCGGCTGGCCGAGGCGCTGCTCCCGGACGAGTTGAACGCTCGTGCGGAGAGCGCTCGAACGACGCTCCAGCAGGTCGTCGGTCCGTTCAAGACGGCCTATGGGCGGTACCCCGGGGTGCGTGAGTTGCGGTCCCTGCTCGCGGGTGAACCCGACATCCTGGACCCGTTGGTGAAAGCCCTCCGTGCGTCCGGGCAGCTGGCGCTCTACGAGCGGGATCTGGACCACCGGCAGCGGCAGCAGGGGCGTGCCGATGACCCGGGCGTGCTCTTGGCGGACCGGCTGGCCCTGCTCGACCGTCCGGCGTTCGAGGGGGCGTTCGCCACCGATGGCACGGGACGCATGCCGTTTGCGATGCGTGTTCTGGACCACCCGTTGAGGGTTCGGGTGAAGCTGCCAGAGCGGAGCCACCCGGAGGCGGCCCGGATTCTCTCCCGACTGGTGGTGGGGCAGTTCGTCGTGGCCGCTGCTGCGCGAGAGGACCGTTCGCTCTTCGCCGGGCTGGTAGTGGATGATGCTTCGGCCGCGTTGGACGCCAACACAATCCGGGGTCTGCAACGGATGCGGGGGGCCAACGCAGGCGCAGTGTTGCTGCTTCGTACGTTGATGGATCTACCCGAGGCGTTGCGGACCCAGCTGTTCGGAGCGGTGGGGTGCCGGATGGTCTTCCCGGGCATCGCCCCTTGGGACGGGAAGTTCTTCTCCGAGGCGTGGGGCACCCATGTCGTCCACGAGACCGAAGTGACCCACACGCCCGACACCTCCGGTGGGGTGGTGCGGCGGGCCGGGCGGATGGGGCGGAAGGCGTTGTCGGGGACGACGGCGCAGACGGAGTCGGTGACGACGCGGGATGTGGAGCGGTTGCGGTGGTCGCCGTCGGATCTGGCGCACGCGTTGCCGGCGGGGCATGCGGTGGTGTCGTTGACGGCGGTGTCGGGGGAGCAGGTTCCGCCGCTCCTGGTCGATCTCCGGGGCTGACGCGGGCGAGGCGGCAGAAGTCGCCTTCGCGGTGGATTCGGCAGTGCCGGTTGTCCGGGGCGTCCATAATGAAGGGGAGAGACCCTCACCGGATCCACTGCCCTCTCCTCGCCCGGCCGCAATGGCGCGGTCGGGTCGTTCCCCCGAAGGTGCCATGCCTCCCACACTCGCCTCCGTCGTCCGCAACAGTTCGCTCCACCTGACGGTTCTCGCCGGTGCGGACCACTTGGAGCGGCCGGTCCGCTGGGTGCACACCAGTGAGCTGGACGACCCGACGCCGTTCCTGGAGGGTGGCGAGCTGCTGCTCACCACCGGGATCAAGCTGGGCCGCACGGCCGCGCAGTTGCAGGCGTACGTGCACCGGCTGGCCGATGCCGGGGTGGTGGGGCTCGGGCTGGGGGTGGGGTTGTCGCACACGGAGGTGCCGCAGCCGCTGGTGGACGCGGCGGCGCAGCGCGGGCTGCCGTTGTTGCGGGTGCCGGAGCCGACGCCGTTCATCGCGATCAGCAAGGTGGTGTCGGCGGCGCTGGCCGCGGAGCAGTACGAGGCGGTGACGACGAGCTTCGAGGCGCAGGAGGAGCTGACCCGGGCCGCGCTCGGCAAGGACGGGACGACGGCCGTGGTGCGCCGGCTGGCGGCGCGGCTGGGGGGCTGGGCGGCGCTGTACGACGGGTCGGGTGCGCTGTCGGTGGTGGCGCCGGACTGGGCGGCGCGCCGGGCGGGGCGGCTGGCGGCGGAGGTGGACCGGCTGCGGCGGCGTCCGGCGCCGTCGAGTGCCGCGCTGCAGGGGCGGTCGCCGGGGATAGACACGGCGGACGAGGACTACGTGGTGGTCCAGTCGCTGGGGGCGGACCGGCGGGCCCGGGGTTTCCTGGCGGTCGGCACCGAGGACCGGATCACGCCGACCGAGCGGTACGTGCTGAACGCGGCGGTGGCGCTGCTGACCCTCACCCTGGAGCGCTCGCGCGAGCTGCGGCAGGCGGAGGAGCGGATGGGCGCGGCGCTGCTGCGGATGGTGCTGGCGGGCGAGGTGGCGACGGCCCGGCAGGTGGCGGTGGGGCTGTTCGGGGGGCTGCCGGAGGGGACGATACGGGTCCTGGTGGCCGGGGCCGGGCCGACCGCGGACGCCGCGGACGCGCTGGTCGAGCTGGGGGACCGGGCGGAGCAGGCGGGTTCCCGGGTGGGCGAGAAGCTGCTGGTCGCGCGGGAGGACGGGACGCACGGGCCGCGGCTGATGGTGCTGGCGCTGGACAACGGCGCGGTGCACCGGGCCTGCCTGGGCGTCGTCGAGGAGCACGAGGGCCTGTCGCTGGGCGTCTCGGCGCCGGCGGTGCTGGAGGAGGCGGGCACGGCGCACGCGCAGGCCGAGCGGGCGCTGGCGGTGGCGCTGCGCGGTGGCCGGCGGTCGGTGGACCACGAGGAGGTCGGTGCGGGGTCGCTGCTGCCGCTGCTGGGCGAGGACGCGGTGACGGCGTTCGCGGAGGGGCTGCTGCGGCCGCTGCGCGAGCACGACCGGACGGCTCGCGGTGACCTGGTGGCCTCGCTGCGGGCGTGGCTGTCGCGGCACGGGCAGTGGGACGCGGCGGCGGCCGACCTGGGGGTGCACCGGCACACCCTGCGGTACCGGATGCGCCGGGTCGAGGAGCTGCTCGGGCGTTCGCTGGACGACACGGACGTCCGCATGGAGCTGTGGCTGGCGCTCCGCTCCGGCGAGGAGTGACGACCGAGGAGTGACGACCGGGGAGTGACGGGCGGGGAGTGACGGGCGGGGACTAGGAGGGCCAGGCGTCGCCACAAGCGGCGGCTACAGCGCCCCCGCCCCGAACGCCTGGACGGGATGGAGTGCCCCCCGGGCCGAACGCTCCTCGGCGGCCAATCCGGTTGTCGCGCCCCCGCCCCTACCCTCGGGTTCGGGCTCATGTTCGTGGGTCCGACGACGACGAGGAGAGGGCCGGTACCACGGTGACCACCACGTACGATTTCTGGCTCGCCGGCCGCCGGGCGAGCGGTGACGCCGACTTCGAGGTGCACAACAGCTGGGACGGCCGTCCCGTCGGCCGGGTGAGCATCCCGACCGAGGCCCAGGTCGACGAGGCGCTGGACGCCGCCGTCGCCGCCCTGCCGGTGTTCGCCGCGACCCCGGCACACGTGCGCGCCGCCGCGCTGGACCACGTGGCCAAGCGCCTGGCCGAGCGCACCGAGGAGATCGCCCGGCTGATCACCGCCGAGAACGGCAAGCCGATCAAGTGGGCCCGTGGTGAGGTCGGCCGCGCCGTCTCCGTCTTCCGCTGGGCCGCCGAGGAGGCCCGCCGCACCAACGGCGAGACGATGCGGCTGGACACCGACCCGGGCGGCGTGGGCCGCTTCGCGGTGGTGCGCCGCTTCCCGCGCGGCGTGGTGCTGGGCATCGCCCCGTTCAACTTCCCGCTGAACCTGGTCGCCCACAAGGTCGCCCCGGCGATCGCGGTCGGCGCCCCGATCATCCTGAAGCCGGCCCCGGCGACGCCGCTGTCGGCGATGGTCCTGGGCGAGATCCTCGCCGAGACCGACCTGCCGGCCGGTTCGTGGAGCGTCCTGCCGGTGCCGAACGACCGGATGCCGGCGCTGGTGCAGGACAAGCGCCTGCCGGTGATCTCGTTCACCGGTTCGGACAAGGTCGGCTACCAGATCATGGACTCGGTGCCGCGCAAGCACTGCACCCTGGAGCTGGGCGGCAACGCCGCGGCCGTGGTGCTCGCCGACTGGTCCTCGGACGCCGACCTGGACTGGGCGGCCACCCGGATCGCGATGTTCGCCAACTACCAGGGCGGCCAGTCCTGCATCTCGGTGCAGCGGGTGATCGCCGACGCGTCGGTGTACGACGCGCTGGTGGAGAAGGTCGTCGCCAAGGTGCAGGCGCAGGTCACCGGCGACCCGAACGACGACGCGACGGACGTCGGCCCGCTGGTGGACGAGAACGCCGCGAAGCGCGTGGAGTCCTGGGTGGACGACGCGGTCGCCAAGGGCGCCAAGGTGCTGGCCGGCGGGACGCGCGAGGGCGCGTCCTACGCCCCGACCGTGCTGGCGGACCTGCCGGGCGACGCGATCCTGGCCAAGGCCGAGGTGTTCGGCCCGGTCATGTCGCTGCACCGGGTGGACGGCACCGACGAGGCGTTCGCCGCCGTCAACGACTCGCCGTTCGGCCTGCAGGCGGGCGTGTTCACGCACGACCTGCAGACCGCCTTCCGGGCCCACCGGGAGCTGGAGGTCGGCGGTGTGATCATCGGCGACGCGCCGTCCTACCGCGCCGACCAGATGCCGTACGGCGGCGTCAAGGACTCGGGCGTCGGCCGCGAGGGCGTCAAGTACGCGATGGCCGACTACACCGTCGAGAAGGTCATGGTCCTGACGGGCCTCGACCTCTAAGCAGGGACGACCAAGCAGAGACGACCAAGCAGGGACGACTCAGCAGAACGGCGGATGCGGGCCTGGCCCCGGTTAAACCCAACC
>NZ_JBFBDY010000205.1:0-10567 GCF_040683475.1 Kitasatospora sp. NPDC093558
CCCTCCCCCCGCCCCGTCGCCCGCCCGCCGCTGGCCGCCGCCGTGCCGCACGTGGGGGAGCGCCCGCCGACGTACGGGCCGGAGCCGACGGCCGTGCCGGAGGCGGACCCGGGCTCGCTGGGGTCCGTCGTGCCGGACACCGTCCTGGAGGGCGCCCAGTACGGGCCGTCCGTCCTGCGGGCCGTGTCCGTGCGCGGCGACTCCGCCCGCTACCGGGGCGAGCCGCGGCGGGACGCGCTGCTGGTGACGCGCTTCGGCGACGGACCGGACGGGCTGCTGCTCGCCGTGCTCGGCGGCTTCGACCGCTCGACGGCCGACGAGGACGTCCCGCCCGGGTCGGTCGCCACCGCGGCCGGCGAGGCCTGCCGGCAGCTGGCCGCCGCGATCGGCCGCAGCCGGGCCGGCCTCGCCGCGGACCTGCGCGACGGCGCCCGCGACCGGCTCCGCTACGGCCTCCAGCGGCTGGTCACCGGCGCCGCGGCCCCGCTGCGGGCGCTGGCGACGGGCGAGGAGGACGGTCCGTCCCCGGCGTCGCTGCACTGCCTGATGGTGTCGCTGGACCCGGCGGCCGGCTACCGGGCGGCGTTCGGGATCGGCCCCGGCGGGCTGTACCTGCTGCGCTCCGGCCACTGGATCGACGCCTACGCGGCCCGGCTGCTGCACCACCCGGACGGCGTGCCGCCGGTGGCGGACGGTCCGGTGCCGGAGCCGCGGCCGTTCCGCTTCCGGCTGGTCCCGGCGACCCCGGGCGACATCCTGCTGCTCTGCACCCCGGGCCTGGCGGACCCGATCGCCGACGAGCCGGCCGTCGCCCACTTCCTGTCCGCGCACTGGGCGCACCCGCACCCGCCGGGCACGGTCGACTTCCTGCGGCAGGTGCAGGTCCGGGCGAAGGGCTACGCGGACGACCGCACGGCCGCCGCCGTCTGGACGGAGTAGGCGGAGTAGACGGAGTAGGGGGTCCTCACGCCCGCAGCAGGATCCCCGCCACCGCCGCCGCGTGGGCGAGGGCCGCGTCGAGGCGGGCGCCGGGGAGGCCGAGGGCGACGGGGACGGCGAGCCCGTCGAGGAGCGCGCGGATCTGGGTGGCGCGGTCGGCGGTGGGCCCGGGGGTGAAGTGGCCGGCGGCGCTGCCCTCGTCGACGAGGGAGGCCAGGTCGGACTGCCAGGGGGCCTCGATGTCCTGCTGGCCCTGGCGGAGTTCGGCGCTGGCGGGGGAGCGGCCCCACACCTCGATCCACAGGATCCAGCGCGGGTCCCCGGGCCCCTCGGGGAGGTAGAGGCGCAGGTAGGCGTCGAGGCGCTGCCACGGGTCGAGCGCGTGGTCGGCGAGGGCCTCGTGGCGGCGGGCGCCGAGCTGGTCCTCGCTCCAGCGGAGGGTTTCCAGCAGCAGCTGGTCCTTGCTGCCGAAGTAGTAGAGGAGGTGCCCGGCGCTCATCTGGAGCTGCTTGCCGAGCCCGGCCATGGTGAGTTTGGCGAGCCCGTGTTCGGCGATCGCGGCGCGGGCGGTGGCGAAGACCTCCTCGCGGGGGCGCGCCGGTCGGCGCGGGCGGGCGTCCGCCATCTGTCGTGCTCTCCCTCGGTGCGCAGCGGAGGTCGTGGGGTCCGGAAGGACCGAACGCTACCGGAGCGGGGCGGGCGGGCCCCGCTCCGGTAGCCGGGGGTCAGGCCTGGGGCTGCTGCTGGGTGATGCAGTGGATGCCGCCGCCGTTGGCGAAGATGCCGCGGGCGTCGACGAGTTCGACGGTGCGGCCGGGGTAGGCCTCGCCGAGGATGTCGGCGGCCTCCTGGTCGCGGGGGTCGTCGAAGCCGCACAGGATGACGGCGCCGTTGGCGACGTAGTGGTTGATGTAGGAGTAGTCGACGGGCTCGCCGTCCTCGTCGAACAGGACGGTGGGGGCGGGCAGTTCGACGACCTCCAGCTGGCGGCCCTGCGCGTCGGTGGAGGCGCGCAGGATGGCGACGAGCTCCTGGCAGACGGCGTGGTCGGGGTGGGCCGGGTCGGGCTGGACGTGGGCGACGACGACGCCGGGGCGCACGAAGGAGGCGACGATGTCGATGTGGCCGCGGGTGCCGAACTCGTCGTAGTCGCGGGTGAGTCCGCGCGGCAGCCAGATGGCCTTGGTGGTGCCGAGGAAGGCGTGCAGCTCGGCCTCGACCTGCTCCTTGGTCCAGTCGCTGTTGCGGCCCTCGCCGAGCTGGACGGTCTCGGTGACGAGCACGGTGCCCTCGCCGTCGACGTGGATGCCGCCGCCCTCGTTGATCAGGCGGGAGACGAAGCGCCGGACGCCGGTGAGCTCGCCGATGTGCTCGGCGATGTGCTGGTCCTTGTCCCAGCGGGCCCAGGACTGGGCGCCCCAGCCGTTGAAGATCCAGTCGGCGGCGGCGAGCGAGCCCTTGCCGTCGATCAGGAAGGACGGGCCGATGTCGCGCATCCAGGCGTCGTCCAGGGGGCGTTCGACGATCTCGACCTGCTCGGAGACGTACTTACGGGCCTCGGCGGTCTCCCCGGTGTTGACGATGAGGGTCACCGGCTCGTACCGGACGATGGTGTTGGCGACGGCGGCCCAGGCCTCGCGGCCGGCGTGCAGGTTCTCCGGGGTGTCGAAGGTGGGGTTGGTGGTCGGGAAGGCCATCCAGGTGCGGTCGTGCGGGTGCCATTCGGCGGGCATGCGGTAGCCGAGGGAGGCGGGCGTGGGGGAGGTCATCACGTAGTCCTAAGAGGATCAGAGGAAGTAGAGGCGGCTGAGCGAGACGCTGTCGGCCGGTTCGGAGCGCAGCGGTGAGCCGTCGAGCGAGACCAGGCCGGTCTCGGTGACCTCGACGTGGCCGAGGCGGGCGTTGCGCACCATGTCGCGCGGCCCGATGCCGCGGGTGCCGCGGACGCCGACGCGGCGGCGGCGGGTGGGCAGGCCGTCGGCGGGGCGGTCGAGGTAGGCGCCGTCGGCGGCGGCCTGGGCGACGAAGGCGACCGAGATGTCGGCGGCGGTGGCGCCGTGGGCGCCGAACTGCGGTCCGAGGACCAGGGGTTCGCAGCGGTCGGTGGAGGCGTTGGGGTCGCCGACGACGCCGTAGGCGGGGAAGCCGGCCTTGAGGACGAGCTGCGGTTTGGCGCCGAAGTGGTCGGGGCGCCACAGGACGATGTCGGCGAGTTTGCCGACCTCGATCGAGCCCACCTCGTGGGAGAGCCCGTGGGCGATGGCGGGGTTGATGGTGAGCTTGGCGATGTAGCGCAGGACGCGCTCGTTGTCGTCGCCGCCCTCGGTGGTGCCGTAGCCACCGTCGAGGGGGCCGAGTTCGGCCTTCATCTTGCCGGCCATGGCGAAGGTGCGGCGGACGGTCTCGCCGGCGCGGCCCATGCCCTGGGCGTCGGAGGAGGTGATCCCGATGACGCCGAGGTCGTGGAGGACGTCCTCGGCGCCCATGGTGCCGGCGCGGATGCGGTCGCGGGCCATGGCGGCGTCGCCGGGCAGGTCGACCTTGAGGTCGTGCGCGGAGACGATCATGCCGAAGTGCTCGCCGAGGGCGTCGCGGCCGAACGGCAGGGTGGGGTTGGTGGAGGAGCCGATGACGTTGGGGACGCCGGCCATCTTGAGGACGTTGGGGACGTGTCCGCCGCCGCAGCCCTCGATGTGGAAGGCGTGGATGGTGCGGCCCTCCAGCACCTTGAGGGTGTCCTCGACGGACAGGCACTCGTTCAACCCGTCGGTGTGCAGGGCCACTTGGACGTCGTACTCGTCGGCGACGCGCAGTGCGGTGTCCAGGGCGCGGGTGTGGGCGCCCATGTCCTCGTGGACCTTGAAGCCGGAGGCGCCGCCCTCGGCGAGGGCCTCGACCAGTGGGGCCGGGTCGGAGGACGAACCGCGGCCGAGGAAGCCGATGTTGACCGGCCAGGCGTCGAAGGCGTTGAACGCGTGGCGCAGCGCCCAGGGGGAGTTGACGCCGACGCCCCAGACCGGGCCGAACTCCTGGCCGATGATCGTGGTGACGCCGGAGGCGAGCGAGGCCTCCATGATCCGCGGCGAGAGCAGGTGGACGTGGGTGTCGATGGCGCCGGCGGTGGCGATGAGGCCTTCGCCGGAGACGATCGTGGTGCCCGTGCCGACGACGACGTCGACGCCGTCGAGGGTGTCGGGGTTGCCGGCGCGGCCGATGGCGGCGATCCGGCCGTCGATGAGGCCGATGGAGGTCTTGCGGACGCCCTGGATCGCGTCGATGACGAGGACGTTGCTGATGACGACGTCGCAGGTGTCGCGGACGGCGGCGGCCTTGAGGTGGAGGCCGTCGCGGGCGGTCTTGCCGAAGCCGGCCAGGAACTCCTCGCCGGGGGCCTGGGAGTCGGATTCGACGCGGACGATGAGGCCGCTGTCGCCGAGCCGGACGCGGTCCCCGGCGCGGGGGCCGTGGACGGAGATGTAGTCGTGCGGGGTGATGCTGCTCACGAGGGCACCTCCGAGTCGTCGAAGCCGGTCAGGTAGCCGGTTGCGCGGGCCTTGGCCAGGGCGGCCTCCTTGGCGCCGGGCGCGTCCAGGGGGCCGTCCACGAGTCCGGCGAACCCGATCGCGACGCGTTCGCCGCCGATCGGCACGAGGCCGACCTCGACGGTGGCGCCGGGGTCGAAGCGCACCGAGGAGCCGGCCGGGACGGCGAGGTGGGTGCCGTAGGCGGCGGCGCGGTCGAAGGCCAGGCGCGGGTTGGACTCGAAGAAGTGGAAGTGCGAGGTGACCGAGATCGGTACGTCGGAGGTGTTGTGGACGGGGAGCAGGAGCGTCTCCTCGACCGGGTCGTAGCCGGCGCCGTCGCCGGCGAGGGCGCCGCCGGGGGCCTCGTCGCCGAGGGATCCCGCGCCCTTGAAGGGGTCGTTGACGACGGCGAGGCGGGTGCCGTCGTCGAACACGGCCTCGACCTGGACGACGGTGACGACGTCGGGGACGCCGGGCAGGACGTCGTCGGCGCTCAGCACGCTGCGTCCGGCCTCGATGGCCTCGGCGAGGCGCCGGCCGTCGCGGGCGGCCTCGCAGACGGTGTCCGCGATCAGGGCGGTGGCCTCGGGGATGTTGAGGCGCACGCCCCGGGCTCGGCGGGCGCGGGCCAGCTCGGCTGCTGTGAAGATCAGCAGCCGGTCCCGCTCGGTGGGGGTCAGTCGCACGGTTCCTCGCTCGCGGGTCGTCGGGTCCCTCGGGCAGGCGGGGGGTCGGCTCGGGGATGCTCTGGCATGTTCGGGGTGAGGTTTAGAACGTCGTTCAAACTTCTCGGGTCATTGAACCCGGCCGGGGCCGCCCTGTCCAGCGTTGCGGCTGCGCGCCGGTTCGGCTCGCCGGGATGGCGCACGGGGTGAGCCAGGCGCGGGCGGCGGCGGGGAAAGGGGTGTGGGAGGGAGTGCGGGAGGCGGGCTCGGGCGCTGAACGGTCCGGCGCACGGCGCGGGGAGGGCACGGTTCCGCGCGCCGGGTGTGCGCGGGATCGGCGGAGGGAGGGCTCGAATGCGGGCTCTGCGCTTCGCAAACCCGTCCGGCGCGGGCAGTTGGATCACGCGAACCTCCCCGTGCCCCTTTCACCCCACGTGATCGGACGCACACTGTTGCAAACGCCGTCAGCTGGGCATGAGGATGGTGGTCGGAACGAGGAGGGCCACCCGGCGGGCGGGGGATCCGGCCCGGGGGCCCGGATGCGAGGGCGGGGGCATGTGGTGATGGACGGTCAGTCGCGATTCCCGCGGCAGCGGACGAGTTCGGGCGACGCCTACCGGTCCGGGCCGGTCCAGGGGGCGGCCGCCAGCACGGGCACCGCCGTACCGGGCGCCACCGCCCCCGGCTGCGCGCTCCACCGCCGGCTCCACCTGACGCTCGACCCGGCCGACCTGGTCGCGGTCGGCTCGGTCCGGCACCGGCTGCGCAGCGCGCTGAGCCACTGGGGGGTGCCGGAGCTCTCCGACACCGCCGAGCTGCTCTCCTCCGAGCTGGTGACCAACGCGCTGCTGCACACCGGCAAGGGCGCGGTGTTCGACGCGGTGCTCGGCACCGACCACCGGCTGCGGATCGAGGTGCAGGACGGCGCGACCCGCCTGCCCGGCCGCCGGCGCGACCCGGACGCCGAGTACGCGACCTCGGGGCGCGGGCTCCTGCTGGTCGAGGCGCTCGCGGACGCGTGGGGCGTCCAGCTGCGCGGCGACGGCAAGGTCACCTGGTTCGAGCTCGCGACGCCGTAGCCGCCGGTACGCCGGTACGCCCGTACGGCGGTGCGCTCGTGCGCCGGTCCGCCACGGATGACGCCGAGGGCGTGCGGCCCGCCCGCGGAATAGTTCGGATGCGGTTCATTCGTCGCCGAAGGACGCCCTGAACAGAAGGCGGGACGGAATATTTCCGGCCCGTTGCCATTGCCGCTCGGCCGAACATTGGCCAGGATGGTGGGAATGTGTGACCACGTGCGGAGAGCAGCGGGGAGACGGTACCTCGACTGAGCGCCGCAGGTCGGCACCGTCCGATCCAGCACCACCCATCACATCGCCACGCGGTCCGGCCGGACGGTCGGCGGGTCCGTCACGGCAGCGGCAGGAGCAGCATGCCCACTGAGCCCGAGTCGCCGGGGCCGGCGCTTCCTCCCGGTGCGTCCACGGCCGACCCGCCCGCCGGCTCACCCGGACCCACGACCATGGGCACGGGCCGGGCGAAGCCCCCCGCCCAGGCCGTGCGCCGGCGCTCGCTGCGCACCGCGCCCGGGGCCGCCGCAGGCCGCCTGGCGCCGATGCTGCCCGGCGGGCTGCCGTCCGCCGCCGGCGACTCCATGCCGGACTGGCTGGAGCCCGCGATGGCCGCCAACGGCATCGGCTCCTTCGACTGGGACATCCGCCGCGACGTGCTGGAGGGCGACCCGCGCGCCTGCGCGATCATCGGCCTGGACGAGCTCGCCCAGAACGCCTTCGACCGCACCGCCGCCGCCTTCCTGGCCCTGCTGCACCCCGAGGACGCGCCCGTCGTGCGCCGCCGGGTCGAGCGCGCGGTGGCCGAGCTCGGCCAGTGCGGCGCCTACTACCGCACGGTCGGCCCGAACGGCACCATGCGCGCCGTGCGCTTCCGCGGCCGGGTGCTCGCGGACGCCTTCGGGCGCGCCTCCCGGATGGTCGGCTTCGTCTGGGACGCCACCGTCGAACTCCACAAGCGCGACCGCGCCGACCGGCTCGCGCTGCTGCGCGAGGAGCGCTCCCGCTTCATCAAGGAGGCCGCCCGCGCCCTGTCCGAGGCGGTCACCGTCCGCGACGTCGCCCGGGTCTTCACCGAGCTGCCGCTGCCCGGGCTGCCGCCGGACGGCCTGGTGCTCGCCGCCTTCGAGGCCGGGCGGGCGCAGATCCTCGGCGCCTCCGGCTACCGGCCCGGCGCGCTCGCCATCTGGGACCGCACGCTGCTGCCGGCCGGCCACCCGGCGGCCGAGGCGCTGCGCCACCGCGCGCCGGTGTTCGTCTCCTCCCGCGACGAGTACCGCGCGGCCTACCCCGACGTGTGGGAGCCGACCAGCCGCAACGGCCGCGGCTCCTGGGCCTACCTGCCGCTGGTGGCCAGCGGCCGGGCGATCGGCGTGTGCGTGGTCAGCTTCGACGACGAGCGCGAACTGGACGCCGACGAGCGGACCCTGCTGTCGACGCTGGGCGGCCTGGTCGCCCAGTCGCTGGCCCGGGCCCGGCTGCACGACGCCGAGCACGAGCTGGCGGCCGGCCTGCAGCGGGTGATGCTGCCGCGCACCGTGCCGTCCGTGCCGGGCGTCACCACGGCCGTGCGCTACCTCGCGGCCGGCTCCGGCCTGCAGATCGGCGGCGACTGGTACGACGTCGTGCCGCTGCCCGGCGGGCACGTGGGCCTGGTCATCGGCGATGTCCAGGGCCACGACGTGCACGCCGCCGGGATCATGGGCCAGCTGCGGATCGCGCTGCGCGCCTACGCGGCCGAGGGCCACCCGCCGGCCGCCGTGATGGCCCGCGCCTCCCGCTTCCTCGCCGACCTCGACACCGACCACTTCGCGACCTGCACCTACGCCGAGGTCAACGTGGACTACGGCGTCGTGTACGCGGTGCGGGCCGGCCACCTCGACCCGGTGGTGCGCCGCGCGGACGGCACCGCCGCGGTCGTCCCGGTGGCCGGCGGCCTGCCGCTCGGCATCGACCCGGACCAGGAGTACCGCGTCACCCGCTTCAGCCTCGACCCGGGCGAGACGGTGCTGCTGTGCACCGACGGCCTGGTCGAGTCCCGCGGCATGGACCTGGACGAGGGCGTCGCCCGGCTGACCCGGGCGCTCGCCGAGCCGCTCCCGCCCGCCGAGGAGGCCGCCCGCGACCCGCTGGAGGACCTCGCCGACCGGATCGCCTCCCAGGCCGCCGACTCCAGCGAGCGCGAGGACGACATAGCGCTGCTGCTCCTGCGCTGGGACGGCCCGGCGGGCGGCCTGGCCGCCCAGCAGCTGCGCCGCCGGATCGGCCAGGCCGACCTCGCCCGCATCGCCGAGGTGCGGGCCGAACTGCGCGACGCGCTGCGCCGCTGGGGCGTCGCCGAGTTCATCGACACCGCCGAACTGCTCTCCTCCGAGCTGGTCACCAACGCCATCCGGCACACCGACCGGGACGCGATGTTCACCGCCCGCCTCTACCGGGAGCCGGCCTCCGACGGCGGCCGGGCCCGGCTGCGGGTCGAGGTCGAGGACGAGTCGGACCTGTGGCCGACCCGCCGCACACCGGGCGAACAGGCCTCCTCCGGCCGCGGCCTGATGCTGGTGGAGGCCCTCGCGGACGCCTGGGGCGTCGAGCCGCGCGGCTCCGGCAAACGCATGTGGTTCGAACTCAGCGGGGCCACGGCCACGGCCGCTTAGCGCTGTGCCCCGGCCACGGCGCTAGCCGAACTGCTGCTCAAGGTCCTTGAGCTTCTGCTCCAGCGAGTCCAGCCGGGGCAGCGTCACGGTGTCCTCGTCGGCGGTGAGGTCGATGGTGCGCCGCTCCGGGCGGGCCGGGAGACCGGGCTGCACCACGGTGCCCTCGGCCGCGCCCTCGACCTCGCGGGGGCCCGCGGACCGCTCGGGCCCGGGCCCGCCGGCTATGGCGGGCTCCGAACCGGCGGACTCCAACTGGCGGGCGCCGCCGCCGCGTCCGCCGCGCCAGGCGCCGTTGCTGCGGCTGATCGCCCGGATCTCCGCGCGCTCCCGGCGGCCGGCGAGCCTGCGGCGCTCCTTCTCCGCCGCCCGCTCCCGCTTCTCCTCGCGGACCTCGTCCACCGCCTCGTCGAGGCTGCGCACGCCCTCCAGGAGCATCAGCGACCACGCCGCGTACGTCTCGCGTGGGGCGCGCAGCCAGCGCACGATGCGGATCTGCGGCAGCGGCCGGGGCACCAGCCCCTGTTCGCGCAGGGCGGCCCTGCGGGTCTGCTTGAGCGCCCGGTCGAACAGGATGGCCGCCGAGAGCGACATCCCGGAGAAGAACTGCGGGGCGCCGGCGTGGCCGAAGCCGCGCGGGGCGTGCACCCAGTTGAACCAGGCGGACGCGCCGGCGAACAGCCACACCAGCAGGCGCGAGCCGAGGGCGGCGTCGCCGTGGCTGGCCTCGCGGACCGCGAGCACCGAGCAGAACATCGCCGCGCCGTCGAGCCCGAACGGCACCAGGTACTCCCAGCCGCCGGAGAGGTTCAGATTCTGCACCCCGAAGCCGACCAGGCCGTGGAAGGAGAGCGCGGCGGCGACGGCGGCGCAGCAGAACAGCAGCGTGTAGGAGGCACCCCCGTACAGGGATTCCTTGCGGCGGCGCCGTTCCTCGGAACGCTCCCAGGTATCCGTGCCCGCGGCGGCGGATCCCCGGCTCCGGGCCAGGGCCAGGAGGATGGCGCTGACCAGCAGCCCCACGCCTCCGGTGACGGCCCAGCCGAGCGGTATGTCGGACAATTTCATCGCCGGAACCAGCCTCGCTTTCCTGCGTCGCGTTCCTGCGTCGTGATGGCGGGGACCATCATGACGGATGCTCGCCGGGGGAATGGCCGATTCGCGGTCAATGCGCTGAGTAGAGGGATTTCTGACCCCGACTCAATCGCATTGTCGTATGAATTTGTGGCGGACGTTTCCTGGAATTCCGGGCTTTCCGGATTCCTTCTCGCACGTCCTTTCGTCAATTCCGCGTGACGCGGGGGCAGCCGCCGCACATCGCCGCGGGCTCCGCGGTGTAGACGAGGCAGCAGCTGGCGCGGGCCCGGTCGGTACCCGAAGGACCGCCGGGGCGGGGGGCCGCTGCGGCGAAACCGGCGTCCGGGGTGAAGGGGGACGGGCCCGGGGCGGGGGTGCCGGCCGCGCCGGGCGCGCACGCCGGGGTGGCCGGATCCAGCAGGGCGGTCAGTTCGGCCCGCGCCCGCGCCCGCTCCGCCTCGCCGAGCAGCCCGGCGACGTACCAGAGCCCTTCGACCGCGGCGTCGGTGGCCATCGCCCACAGCACGCGCGGCCCGCGGCGCACCTCGGGGCGGAACGCGGCCAGCACGGGGGCGAGGAACTCGCCGAGGGCGCGGCGCAGTTCGGCGTCCAGGGTGGCCCCGCACGGCACCGGGCGGGCC
>NZ_JBFBDY010000206.1:0-10565 GCF_040683475.1 Kitasatospora sp. NPDC093558
GTGCCGCGTGGCACCGGGCGCCGCGGGGAGGTGCGGGAAGGTGCGGGTCAGGTCGTGGGCGCCGGAGGCAGCGTCCACGTCCAGGCGCCGCGTCCGTGCGTGGAAACCAGCAGGTACGAGCTGTCGGGGGCGACGGCGAGGTCGCCGACCGGGGTGTTGGGCAGTCCGCTGCCCAGCCGGTACCAGTTGGTGGGGGCGGTCGGCGAGGCGGCGAGGACGCCGTTGTCGGTGCCCACGATCAGCGAGCCCAGGGCGATCTTGACGGCGTTGACGGGCGCGTCGGGCAGGTTGCCGCTGATGTCGGTCCAGGTGGCGCCGCCGTCGTGGGACTCGAAGACGTGGCCGGTGCCCGCGCCGTCGATCCAGTGCCGGCTGTAGGAGCCGTAGACGGCGATGACGTGCGCGGCGTCGGCCTGGTCGACGGAGATCGCGGTGACCACCCGGTTGGGCAGGTTGGGGGCCTGCACCTGGTGCCAGCCGCCGCCGTAGTTGGTGGCGATGCCGGAGACGAAAGGCGAACCGCCTCCGGGGTTGCAGCCGTTGCCGGTGCCGCACCAACCGGCGTACGTCACCGTGCCGTTGGCGGTCACGGCGGTGGCCGCGTTGCCGGCGCCGAGGTCGAAGACCGGCTTCCAGTCGCAGGTCGCGCCGGTGCAGGCGGTGGACCAGCCCTTGCCCTGGTTGTCCCAGACGTAGCGGCCGCCGGCCACCCAGTGCTGGACGTTGGCCACGTCCGCGCCGAAGGGGGCGACGAATCGGCCGTCCTTCTCGCACGGGGTACCGGTCGACGTCGGCTTGAAGTTGGTGCAGTTGGGGCTGATGTTGTACCAGGTGTGGCCGCCGTCGAGGGTCTTGGCGAGGGCCAGGTTGGTGTACTCGGCGACGGTGTAACGGCCGTCCTGCGGGGCGACGATCACGTTGAAGCCGTCGCCGCCCTTGGGCTCGTACATCGCCGGGTCGCCCGGGGTGGACACGGAGTAGCCGTTGTCCTGGAGGCCGCCCCAGAAGATGTCACCGGTGCCCGTGGTGTTCTTGCCCGTCTGGCCGCCGTAGTACTGGAGGGTGCGCAGCCCGGCGTTGAGGTCGTTGAACCCGCCGACCTGGGCGCGCGTGGCGGAGGGGCGGGACCACACGCCGCCGTCGCTGCCGAAGTACGTGGTGCCGTCGGGGGCGACCACGGCCGCGTGGTGGTCGGGGTGGGTGGTGTTGGGGCAGGTGAACTGCGCCGGGTCCCAGCTGAAGCAGCTGTAGGTGTCGTTCCACCAGTACGGGCCGATGGCCGTCCACGTGGAGCCGGAGTCGGAGGTCTCGTAGAGGTCCTCCAGGCCGACGTACAGGTGGGTGTCGTCGGCCGGGTCGACGACGAGGTACTGGTCGTACCAGGCCTGGCCGCCGACGGTGCCGGCGGTGGCGCCCGCGCTCTTGAGGGCGGGGCCGTCCGCGAGCCGGGTCCACGGGCCGTTCGGGTCACCGGTGTTGGAGGCGTAGACGCCCGCGAGCGCGACGGTCGTCGGGTCCTCGACGACGGCGTAGAGCTTGCCGCCGTCGGAGGTGAAGCCGAGGGTGGTGCGGCCGATCTGCGCCTGGGTCAGGTCACCGGAGACGGTGGCCTTGTTCCAGGTGCCGGAGTCGCCGTTGGCGGTGGAGTAGTAGACGCCGTTGTAGGTGAGGTCGTCGGCCTTGGTGCCGCCGCGCCAGCCGAGGACGGCGACCAGGCTGCTGCCGTTGCTGCCGGGCTGGACGCGGACGTCGGTGATCCAGGAGGTGCGGTAGGGCGAGTTGCCGGGGTTCGGGTCCGGCTTGAGGACCGTCTCCCAGGCGCCGTCCGTGGCGGCGGCGTCGTGCCGGATGAGGCCCTGGTTGGTGGCGACGTAGACCTTGGTGCCCGCGAACTCGATGTGCGTCACGAGGCTGTTGGTCAGCCCGGTGCCGGCCTGGGTCCAGGTCTGTCCGCCGTCGGTGGAGCGGTACACGCCGGTGCCGCCGACGCCGTCGGAGTTGGAGTTGCCCTCGCCGGTGCCGACCCAGACCGAGTGGTCGGCCGGGTTGACGGCGACCGCGCCGATGGCGAGGCTCGGCTGGTTGTCGAAGAGCGGGGTCCAGGTCTGGCCCTGGTCGGTGGTCTTCCACACGCCGCCGCCGGCGGTGCCGAGGTAGACCGTGGCACCGTCGGCGGCCAGCGCGGTCGCGCGCCCGGAGACGACGTCGTGCCCGGCCCACCAGGGGCCTTGCGCGTAGGCGGAGTTCTGCGACTGGTACGGCAGGTCGTTCTTCTGCTGCCAGGCGACGGCGGCGCCGGTCACCGGCATGGCGGCGGCGTCCTTCGCGGCGGCCGTCACGGCCTCGGAGCTCACCGAGGTGCCGGGCGCGGTACGGGCGATGTTCGCCTGGGCGAAGGCGGCGAGGATGTCGGCGCTCTCGCCGGCCATGCCGCAGTGGCCGGGACGGGCGTCGGAATCGGCGTCGGCGTCCTTGTCGGCGTCGCGGTCGGCGTCGCGGTCCCGGTCGGCGTCCGGGCCGTGCGCGGCACCGCAGGCGGCGGCTCGGTCGTGGTCGAAGTCGAGGTAGCGGTCGAGGTCCAGGCCGCTCGCCACGGTGGCGGCGACGAGCAGGACGGGCAGGGCAGTGGCGATGGCTATTCGCCGTCTGCTCCAGCGGGTACGCGATGAGGGCATGCGCGGCTCCCGGAGAGGAGGATGTGCGTGGGGACGCGCCATTCTCAGCAACCGCCCAGGGTTTTCCCAGACTTGTCGGACGATCCGTTTATTCAGTGAATGTCCGCCGTCGTCCACCGTGATTCCGCGCGGAACCCGCAGGTGGACCGGCCTGCGGCGTTCCGTGCACGCAAGGAAATCGGGCCGGTCGAACGTGACGCGAATCACGGTTTACCAAGGCCCGATGGTCAGGACGCGACTCATCCGCGAAACGCCGGAAGGGGCCCGCACGGAGCGGGCCCCTACCGGCGTGTGTCGGCCGGGTGCCAGAATGCGCCTACAGTCCCGAGCACTGTCCCAGCTTGCCGCCCTTCACCGTGTTCGGGTTCCAGTCGTTGGTCGGCGGCGGGTTGTTGCCGGAGCAGAGCAGCGAACCGCCGACGGTGTTGCCCTCGATCTCGGCCCGGCTGTCCGCGCGCGTGGCTCAGCCGCTGACGCTGGCGGTGCCCGTCTCGATGTGGCCGGTCGCGCGGCGCGTCCAGGCGGCGTCGCTGCTCACGGTGACGGTGAAGTCGTACCAGCCCTGGGCGATCATGACGGCGTTGAAGTAGTCGCTGACGCTCGCGCCGGGGGCGACCTGGTAGGTCCAGGTGCCGGTGCGGTAATGGGTGGCGGTGATGGTGAACGTGACGGTGGCGGTACCGGTGTTGGTCATCGTGAACCACACCGCCGGCTTGCCGGTGTCCGGGGCCGGCGCGTAGGAGGTGGTGGCCTCCGCGGTCTTGCCGGCCGTGGTGGCGTTGCCGGTGAAGCGGCGCAGGAAGCGGTTGGGGCCGAGCACGGTGAGGTCGTACTGCCCGTTGCCGTAGTTGGCGCCGATGTTGAAGAAGTCGCTGCTGCTGCCGTCGTTGCCGGTCGACGCGTCGTACGGGGCGACGGTGTACTGCCAGGGGCCGCCGCTGCGGTAGGCGTTGGCGTGGACCGAGTAGTGTGCCCAGGCGGTGGCCTGCGGGCCCTGGTTGGCCAGGTCGAGCCAGAGCAGGATCTGGTTGTTCGCGCCGTACTCGATCCGGTCGACCCAGGCGTTCGGCTGGTAGGGCAGGGCGCGGGCGGGCTTGGTGCCGGGCTCCTGGACGGGCATGGCGTTGGTGCCGGGGGCCGGGTTGATCTGCAGGTTGGCGGTGGCCTGGCTGATGGTGGCGCTGGTGTCGGGCAGCGCGGGCACGCCGTAGACGGGGTTGGTGAAGTCGAAGGCGCCGGTGAGGTCGCCGCAGACCTGGCGGCGCCAGGTGCTGATGTTCGGGCAGACGGCGGGGGTGCCGATGGCTGCGGTCCAGGTCTCCAGGAAGCGCAGCACGGACGTGTGGTCGTAGACCCGGGAGTCGACGAAGCCGCCGCGGCTCCACGGCGAGACGACGATCATCGGGACGCGGAAGCCGAGGCCGATGGTGGTGCCGTTGTAGAACTCGCCGGCGGTGCCGGCCGGGGCGGCGGGCGGGGGCACGTGGTCGAAGAAGCCGTCGTTCTCGTCGTAGTTGAGGAACAGGACGGTGGAGTTGAAGACGTCCGGGTTCGCCGCGAGCGCCTGCACCACCAGGTTGACGAAGTGCGCGCCGTTCTGCGGCGGGCCGTCCGGGTGCTCGGAGAACAGCTGGTTGGACACCACCCAGGAGACCTGCGGCAGCGTGCCGGCGACCGAGTCGGCCCGGATCGCGGCGGCGATGTCGTCCGGCGTGGAGCCGGTGCTGGGCACCGAGCCCATGCCGCGCTGGGCGAGCGGGCTCGACGCGGGCGCGCTGGTGAACTGGCTGAAGTACGCGAGGCAATACTCTGGCGAATGTAGTTTCCGTGCTTGCCGGGATCGCTGACCTCCCGGCGCGCCGGCGCCCCAACTAGTCTGCGGCTGGCGGTGATCAGCCGAGCGGTTGCCCACGAGGGGGCGGGAAGCTTTGGGCGGTGTCCTGCCGGTGGTGGGGTCGGGCATGGTCGGGGGGCCGTAAGCTGGCGCGACTCGGTCAGGGCTGTTGGGCCTGACCGCAATTTGGCCGAGTGGCCCCCCGGGCTTGCCCGACTCGGGTCCCGCCACTGGGAGGTGCGTAAAGCTTCCCGCCCCCGGCCCGCACCACCGCGCGGCAGCTATCGGAAGGCCAGCACAACAGGAGACTCCTCACTTGATGCTGGAGGACTTTACGGCAGCCCATCGGCAAGATACAGAGGCCCCCTCCTCATGGCAGGGGGCCTCTGTTGCGTCTGTGCAGATCAGACTGTTCCGAACTCTCCGGCGCGGATGGCGGCAATGAAGGCAGACCACCCGGCGGCGCTGATCTCCAGCTCAGGGCCGCTCCGGTCCTTCGAGTCCCGCACGGGCACGACGCCCTCGTCCACGGCGACGTTGGTTGCGACTTCAACGCACTGCCCGCCGTCGCCCTGGGAGTAAGAGGCCGTCTTCCACTCACGCGGCGGGTTCCAGCTGACAGAGATAGGACCGGTGGTACTCACGTTGACAAGCTCCCTCTTCACGCGGGCGATCAGGCGGGCGGATTCCGTGGCGGACAGGGCGTCTGCTCGAAGCTGATCATAGGCCCGGATCTGCTTCCCTATCGTCGCTGGATCACTTACAGCGTGACCACGACTCATGGATTCCGAGTACGCCCAACGTTCCCCGTCCGGCAGTTCAAGCAACGTGAAGCCGCCCGCCACGCCGGTACGCTCGCCCAGCTCGAAGGGGGCAACTTGGATCACGATGTTCGGATGTCGCTTGGGAACGTCCAGCAGGTGTTGCAGTTGGTACTGCATGACAACCCGGCCGCCGACGTGTTGCCGGATCACCGCTTCGTCCAACACCGCAATCAGGAAGGGCCCCTGAGGCGCCAGGAACCGGGTCTGACGGCTCATTCGGGCCTTCACGTCGAGCTCAATCTTCTCGGCGGTGGCGTCGGGCTGAACGAAGCGGTGCAGAGCGCGGGCATAGGCCGGAGTCTGTAGCAGTCCTGAGATTCGGGCGGTGTCGTACTCTCGCACCTGATCAGCCCGCGCTTCGAGATCCGTGAAGAACTGGAACCGATCTGGACTGGACGGCATCGAGGCCCAGTCGACTGCATCCCATGCTTCGACAAGTAACTTGCCGGTCTTGAACAACTTGTCGCAGCGTTCGGCGTAGTCCCTCGGCGGCTGCCTGGACAGTCTTTCGAACTTCGAGCCGTAGCTCTCATCCAACTGCAAGGCCCGGGACAACGCAGCGGCAGAGCCATATCCCGCGCGGGCCCGCTGGTGCTGAAGCAGCCAAGCCCAAGACTCCGGCGTCAGCCGCCACTCAGGCGCGGGCCTACCTGCCACGTCACCACCAACCCTTCTGGACAAAACCTTTGTCCCGCCGTCAGGTATACCCCTTTGCCTACCCACGGGAGTTGGCTAGTTACCGCACAGCGATCGTCCGGAAGGCGGCGACATGGACACGTACATGCCCCAGGGCGGGCAACTCGTCTTTGACCGGAACACCCGGCGGGCCGGTGTCTACATGGACACCGTAGGCGGTCGGCACTACCTGCGCCCCACGTCCGGCGGGTGCGAGTGGACGGCGGACCCGACCGACGTCGGGCCCGTGCCACCGGACTTGGAGTGCACCAACCCGGCCGGAGCGCCCCGAGGTTCGTTCGCTTCGGCGTACCAGTGAGACCGCTCCGGGTCTACGCAGTGCTGGTCAGCACGACCGTAGTTGCCGGACTGGTCGCCGCACTGTTGGCGGACTCGGCGATACGCGGACAGTCGTACGCAGTTCGAGCGCTGGTGGTCGTGCTGACGTTCGGCGCGGTCTTCAACTCAGCGGTGGTTGTTGCCGAGTCCTTGCTTCAACGAGGTCAACTATCACGCAGAAAGGCGCGTCGAATGAGTGAACCAGTGCCCGACAAGTGCCCGTGCAACCGGGAGATCAGTCCCGACCCGCCGGGGCCGGACGGCACCCTCACGTGGACGTGCGAGTGCCTGAGGTTCGGCTACCTGTTGTGGGACGACTATCTGAGCCAGCATCCGGAGGAGACCCGCGTTCAGGTGTGCGGCTTCAAGCGCATCCGTCGCACCGCCGTCGTGCCGATTGCCGCGTGAGGGCTTCGCGCCGGCGTCAGCCCTGGCTCCACCGGATCGAGATTATCCGCCGGATCGAACAGCCGAAGAAGCCCAAGTAACCCGTACAGACCCCCGTCCCGCCCGCGCAGTCACGGAAGCCACGCGGGTGGGGCGGGCTCAACCTCCCGTACCCCTGCCCCGGGGCTGTCCGAGGGCGGGTGTCCCGGTACGGGAGCGGTCCCGTCCGTACGCGCAACCCCCGTCGTGGACGGGCGGGACCACCCACTTCGAGGAACGGAGAGCCGCCACATGGTCATGGGCAAGAGCACCAAGAAGTCCACCAAGCACAAGACCGATCAGAAGGCGACTGACGCCGCGAACCGGCAAGCCGCCGAGAAGCGCGCCCTGGTCGACAAGTTCAAGGAGAAGGCCGGCGGCAGTGACTCCGACAAGGACTAGCCGCGCGACCGGGACAGGCTTCCCCCAACTCCCGTCAAATGTAACCCCCAAGGACATCCGTGATGCACACTGACATTCCGCAGCAGCCCGCCCGCCGGATCGGCGCCCTGGTCCTGATCAGGGACGGAGAGAAGCGCGTTCTCCTGGAAGAGACGACCTACCGGGAGGGAAAGCAGCTCCCCGGCGGTGGCGTGCACAAGGGCGAACAGGTGGCCGACGCTGCCGCGCGTGAACTCGCCGAAGAGACCGGACTGCGCCGAACGATCTCCTTCCACCTGGGCGTTGACCAGATTCCGGCGAACCCCGCGACCGGGGCCGTCGAGGGCTTCAACTTCATTTGCGACGGCGGGTTCGCCTCGCACGCCGAAGTAACCGGACTGAGCATCCCCGTCGGCGCGGCCAAGGAGATCCGGGCACTCGTGTGGATCCACCCGGACGAGGTGGACGACCACGCCGAGCCGTACATGGCGGCGCGCATCCGGATCGCCATCGCCCACGCGGACTGCGGGCTGAGGCAGCCGCTTCTCTACATCGGGCAGCCGGCCGACCGGCGTCACGGCGCATGAGCAACAGCTCGGGCCCTGGCTATGGCCCCGGCGACAGACCATGGCGAGCCGAGTACTGGTTTCGAGGGCAGCCGGGTGTTCCCGGTGTCCCGGGCTTGTCCGACGTTCGCGGATGGACTGCCGCCGAGAGTTTCGAACGGCTTGCCACGCACCTGCTTGCGGACGCCGCCCGACGGTGGTGGGCTCTCGAAGTCCCGCGCGAAGTGAAGGACTTCGGCGAGATCCTGCTTCGGCACGCGAGGCCGATTGCCGAAGCCCGGGGCCGCTGGAGGTACGCGCCGAGCGGCCGGCAGCAGTGGGCGCACGTCACGGTGACCTACGACCCGAACGGAGGGTAACCGGTGTCCCCAAGGAATTCCGACCCCGGCCAGTTCTTCGTATCGGATGCCCGGGCGCTGTCGGTGGTTGACGCCGACGGTTGCGAGTGTCCCCAGCCTGACAAATGCGTGGAACGGCTGAAACTGCCGCCGCTGTTGGGGAACTTCCGGGACAAGCACGGTCGCCTTTGGACCGTGCTCGGTCGCAGACGATTCGCCGACCCGCTGACCGGCAGGGTCCGCTACACGGAGGTCTGCATTCGCCGCTTCGAGCGAGACCATCCGGTCCACATGACCATCCGGTGTGCCGGTCCGCCGGCCATGGAAAACAGGTACGAACGGAATCGGCCGGGACGCCCACCGAAGACCGAAAGGCTCCCGTTCCAACCCGCAGCCCTTCCGGGTAGCTAGCCAGTTGGAACGGGCCCTGAAAGTGCACGAGCCCCTGGGACAGCCCCGGGGAGCAACACGTCAGGAGGTACGAGAATGCCCGAAATGATCTGTCCGTCCTGCGGCGGCACCGGGCAGGTTCAGGTGCAGAAGTTCACGGAGGTGACGAACCCCGACGGCTCGAAGTCCTACATCTCGTCCACCGAGGTTCAGCGGTGCTCGGGCTGCGGCGGCACCGGCAAGAAGCAGTACTGAGCCGCATACTGGCACCATGAGCGAAGACGAAGAAGCCTCCGGCACGCGCCCGTTCATGAAGTTCCGGGTCCGATGCCCCAACTGTGCGGACGGAGTCCGCCACCGAGCCCGCATGGGCGTCCGTGACGGCCAGGTCGGTACCGGTCATATCGCCGAGACGTGCCCGGACTGTGAAGGTACGGGATACATCCCCCTCAACAACGGGGAATGGAAAGGGCGCCCCAAGCCGACCACCTGAGGAACGGCGCGTTACAGGCCCCGTCCGGGTTCGCCTGGGCGGGGCTCTGTCGTATCCGGAAGCGGGTTGGCGACAAAGGTTCCCCGGTGCGGGACCGTGAAGATCCACCCCTCCTCGCGCAGAGATCCGAGCGCGCGGCGGAGCGTTTTCCGGGCGACCCCGAAGCGTTCGCACAGGGCCTTCTCTGTATCGAGCTGTCCTCCCGGCTGCCACCGGCCAGCCTGGATCTCGGTCTTCAGCGTGGTCACGATCTGGCGGTATGGCCACTCGGGGGCGTGGTGGTCGATCTCATCTGGCATGCCGAGAAGGGTAGCCATAGGGCTTCATCGAGACAGAAGAGTAGACAAGGGTAGACATGGGTATACATAGATAAGTACCGTCGAAGCACAACCACAGAACCCCGGCGACCGCGTCAACGGTCCCGGGGCATGGCCGACGCTTTAGAGGAGCGACGACATGGCCAAGCTTACCGTTCTGGTGATCCTCTGGGTTCTGCGCCGGGTGCTGCCGGCTCGCGGGGAACACCGTTCCATTCCCATCCGTCCGGAGCACCGGGAGGCACCCGCCATCTGCGGGTGGCACCGTCCGATCCCGGCACACCTGCTCGCCCGCACGATGCCCCTGGGGCCCGCTCCGCTCGTTCCCCGGTACCTGGACGCCTGGGAGCAGACTCCCCCTACCGAGAAGGTCGCTGTACTGAAGCAGCAGGCGGACACGCATGCGGCCCGGTGGGAGAAGATCCGGCAGCGGCGGGCAGCTGCGTTCGCGGCGCAACTCGACCTTCCCGACCCGCTTCACTGGCTCGATGACGCGACCGACGGTCACGGGGTTCTCACCGGGGCGGGTGCGTGATGTCGCGGGCGTTCGTCAAGGTGCTGCTGGACGGCACCCGCCGGGGGAACACGAGGGGCCTGCGGAAGTGCCAGCGGGAGGGGTGGACCATCGTGGGTGGCGCCTACTGTTCGGTGCAGTACTCGCCGCGGGCTAAGAACGACCCGCGGCCGTGGTCAGACGGCGTCCTGCACTACCGGGCTCTGGACTGCTGGGCGGTTCCGCCGATCGTGACCGAAACCCTGGCGGTGTTCGGCAACTGAGAGTCAACCCAACGGCCCTCGACAACAGACCCGCTGGCGCTCCGGCCAGCCGTTACACTCGTCAGCCCCCGGCCTCTCCGGTCGGGGGCTGACAGTTTTCTCGTGACGGTCTGCACAGGGGACGAGCACATGCCGGAGTGGGAAGGCGAAGGGCAGCCCGATGAAGACGGTGAGATCTTTCTCGGGGGCGGCCCGAAGCTGGAAGGTGTCGACTACGAGGGGCCATGGCTGGAGGCGCGCGCTGCCGCCGAGCAGTTGAACGCCCTTCTTGCCGCTCTGGGCCTTCAGGGGCCCGATCTTGTGCGGGCGCAGGCCGGGTGGTCCGACGACGGGCACGGCGTGGTGTTCCTGAAGGGAACGGCATCCGGAGCGCGTCGGCTTGGAGAGGTGCTCGACCGCATGGCGGGTCGAGACAAGGACGAGTGCACGTGCGGCGAGTGAGCCCAGCCTGACCCTGCGGGCGTTCGTCTCGGGGGTGTTGAGTCTGGGTCGGCCGGCGCCCGGCCGGGACCGGCCGTCAGGCCGCAGCC
>NZ_JBFBDY010000207.1:0-10510 GCF_040683475.1 Kitasatospora sp. NPDC093558
TCGCCGGCGCCGAGGCCCTGCGCGGCTCCGGATCCGGCTCCGGCCCCGGCGCCTCCACCGAAGGCGGGCCCCTCACCCCGCCCGCCGTCCTCGTCCACCCTCTCCCCGGCCGCGGCTGAGCCCGGCCCTTCCTTCATCTTCTGAACAGAGGACCACCCTGTCATGAACAGCTTCGACCTCACCCGGCTGCTCCCCGCCGACCACTTCAGCACCGCCTTGCGCCACGACGTGCAGCACGGCCTGACGTCCGAACCCAAGTGGCTGCCGCCGAAGTGGTTCTACGACGCGCACGGCAGCGACCTGTTCGAGGAGATCACCCGGCTGCCCGAGTACTACCCGACCCGCGCCGAGCGGGCCATCCTCACCGCCCGGGCCGGCGAGATCGCCGCCGCCACCAAGGCCCGCACGCTCGTCGAGCTCGGCTCCGGCTCCTCCGAGAAGACCAGGCTCCTGCTGGACGCCCTCAGCGACCTCGGCACGCTGCGCACCTACGTCCCGGTGGACGTCAGCGAGAGCGCGCTCACGTCGGCCGGCGAGGCGCTCGCCGCCGACTACCCCGGGCTCGCGGTGCACGGTGTGCTGGCCGACTTCACCGCCCGGCTCGGCCTGCCGCCGGACGGCGCCCCGCGCCTGGTCGCCTTCCTCGGCGGCACCCTCGGCAACCTGCTGCCGGACGAGCGAGCGGGCTTCCTTCAGGGCCTTCGCGCGACTCTCGACCAGGGCGACCACCTGCTGCTCGGCACCGACCTGGTCAAGGACCCGGCGGTGCTGGTCGCCGCCTACGACGACGCGGCCGGGGTGACCGCCGAGTTCAACCGCAACGTGCTCAACGTACTCAACCGCGAGCTGGGCGCCGACTTCGACCCGGACGCGTTCGAGCACGTCGCGCTCTGGGACGCGGAGCAGGAGTGGATCGAGATGCGGCTGCGCTCGCTGCGCTCGCAGACCGTGAAGATCCCGGCCCTGGACCTGCCGGTGCACTTCGACCGCGGCGAGGAACTACGCACCGAGGTGTCGGCCAAGTTCCGCCGCGAGCGGGTGGCCGAGGAGCTCGCGGCGGCCGGGCTGCGGCTCACCCACTGGTGGACGGACGAGGAGGGCCGCTTCGGGCTGTCGCTGTCCGCCCCGATGTGACGGAGGAGGGCCGCCCTGGCCCACAGTGAGCCACGGTGACCCACAGTGGCTTATAGCCCCCCAATTTGCTTGTTCACCTTACGAATTCTCTGAGTAAAGCCCGGGGAGCCGGTGTACAAGAGTTAAACGAACAGGGGTTACGATCGCGACTACCGAGCTCAGCGTTGAGTACCAGGAGTCAAGATCGTGAGCGTCACCCAGCAGCCCTCCGGGGCGGTCGAGGCCCCCGCGCCCGGCCGCCTCGGCTTCGTCGTCTTCATCACCGCCGCCGCGGCCCTCGGCGGGTTCCTGTTCGGCTACGACAGCTCCGTGATCAACGGCGCCGTCTCGGGCATCCAGGCGAAGTTCGGCGTCGGCGACGGCGTGACCGGTCTGATCGTCTCCTCGGCCCTGCTCGGTTCGGCGATCGGCGCCGCGGTGGCCGGCCGGTTCGCCGACCGCTACGGCCGCATCAAGGTCATGAAGGCGGGCGCGCTGATGTTCGCCGTCAGCGCCGTCGGCTCGATGCTGCCGATCGAAGCCTGGGACCTCGCCTTCTGGCGCGTCCTCGGCGGCGCCGCCATCGGCATCGCCTCGGTGATCGCGCCGACCTACATCGCCGAGGTCGCGCCGACCCGGTACCGCGGCCGCCTGGCCTCCTTCCAGCAGGCCGCGATCGTGCTCGGCATCGCGATATCCCAGCTGGTCAACTGGGTGCTGGCGGACGCCGCCGGCGGCGACACCCGCGGCAAGCTGCTCGGCCTGGAGGCCTGGCAGTGGATGCTCGGCATCTGCGTGATCCCGGCCGCCGTCTACTTCGTGCTCGCCTCGGTCATCCCCGAGTCCCCGCGCTACCTGATCCAGGCCGGCCGCCTCGACGACGCCCGCACCGTGCTCGCCGACGTCGAGGGCGACGGCATCGACACCGACGCCCGGATCGCCGAGGTCCAGGCCCTGATCGCCTCCGACCACCGCCCGCGCTTCCGCGACCTGCTCGGCGGCCGCTTCGGCCTGCTGCCGATCGTCTGGGTCGGCATCGGCCTGTCGGTCTTCCAGCAGCTCGTCGGCATCAACGTGATCTTCTACTACTCGTCGATCCTGTGGCAGTCGGTCGGCATCGACCAGAGCAACTCGCTGCTGATCAGCTTCATCGGCTCGGTCATCAACATCCTCGGCACCGTGATCGCGATCCTGCTGGTGGACCGGATCGGCCGCAAGCCCCTCGCCCTGATCGGCTCGGCCGGCATGGCCGTCGCCCTCGGCGCCGCCGGCTGGGCGTTCTCCTCGGCCACCGGCAGCGGCGACAACGTCACCCTGCCCGACCTCCAGGGCACCGTCGCGCTGGTCGCCGCCAACGCCTTCGTGCTGTTCTTCGCGATGTCGTGGGGCGTGGTCGTGTGGGTGATGCTCGGCGAGATGTTCCCGAACCGCGTCCGCGCCGCCGCCCTGTCCGTCGCCGCCTCCGCGCAGTGGATCGCCAACTGGGCGATCACCGTCTCGTTCCCGTCGATGTCGCGCTGGAACCTGTCGGCGACCTACCTGATCTACGCCGCCTTCGCCGCGCTGTCGATCGTCTTCGTGGCCAAGTACATGAAGGAGACGAAGGGCGTGCGCCTGGAGGACATGGGCTGACGGGAGCACGCGGGCCGCTCCGGCGGCCCCTGCCTTCCGGCCCCCGGCCCCTCCGGCCCCTCCGGCCCCCGCACCCTAGCGCGATCAGCGCGGGTGCGGGGGCCGAATCGTTCACTCCCTGCGGCGGCCCGGCCACCTCCGGTACTCCTGTTCGGCAGGAGGGATGTCTTGATCTTCAACCGGCTTCGCACCCGCAGACCGGCCGCCGCACCCACCGGCGGCTGCCCGTACGCCCACACCCACCCCGGCCCGCACGCCACTGGCCCGTACGCCCCCGGCCCGTACGCCACTGGCCCCTACCCCGCCGGGCTGCGGCCCGCCGAGCTCGACGGCTCCGGGTTCCACGCCCCCGAGCCCCGTCCCGCGGAGCCCCGCACCGCCGGCCCGGGGGACGCGCTGCTCCCGGCCGACCCGCCGTTCACCGACCCCGCCCAGGCCGCCGACTTCATCCGGCAGTTCCACCACGAGCAGCCCGCGGCCTGCGGCGACCCGGACGACCGGCTGCGCTCCGTCCTCGACGAGATCGACCACACCGGCACCTACGAGCACACCCCCGCCGAACTCGCGTACGGCGCCAAACTCGCCTGGCGCAACGCCGCCCGCTGCATCGGCCGGCTGTACTGGCGCAGCCTCGTGGTGCGCGACCTGCGGCACCTCTCCTCGGCCGACGACATCGCCGCCGCGTGCTTCGAGCACCTGCGGCTGGCCGCCAACGGCGGCCGGATCCGCCCGGTGATCTCGGTGTTCGCCCCCGACCGGCCCGGCCGGCCCGCCGCGCGCATCCTCAACCAGCAACTCGTCCGCTACGCCGGTCACCTGGCACCGGAGGAGGGCCGGGACGACGGACGGGACGACGGACCGCGCGGGGTCATCGGCGACCCGGCCGGCGTCCAACTCGCCGCCCAGGCCCGGGACCTGGGCTGGAAGTGCGCCGAGGACCGCTTCGAGGTGCTGCCGCTGCTGATCCGCGAACGCCCGGGCGAGCGCCCCGCGTGGTACCAGCTGCCGGACGACACCACGCTCGAAGTCCCGCTCTCCCACCCCGAGTTCGCCTGGTTCGCCGAACTCGGCCTGCGCTGGTACGCGGTGCCGGCCATCAGCGACATGACGCTGGAGATCGGCGGCGTGCGCTACCCCGCCGCGCCCTTCAACGGCTGGTACATGGGCACCGAGATCGGTGCCCGCAACCTCGCCGACGCCGACCGCTACGACATGCTCGCCACCGTCGCCGGACGGCTCGGCCTGGACACCTCCAACGACCGCACGCTCTGGCGCGACCGCGCCCTGGTCGAGCTCAACATCGCCGTGCTGCACTCCTTCCAGGAGGCGGGCGTGACGATGGCCGACCACCACACCGAGTCGGAGCGCTTCCTGCGCCACATCGCCCAGGAGAAGCGCCTCGGCCGCCCCACCCCGGCGGACTGGAGCTGGATCGTGCCCCCGGTCTCCGGCGGGCTCACCCCCGTCTACCACCGCTACTACGACCCGGTGGACCCGTCACTGCGCCCGGCCTTCGTCGCGCGCGAGCCCGCGTGACGCCGGGAAGCCGGGCGGCGGCACGGGTCCGGGCGGCGGCGGGAGTCCGGACGGTGGCACGGGTCCAGGCGGCGACGCAGGTCCCGGCGGCGGCGCAGGCTAGCCCGTCGGACCGGTGAGCCGCTCGAAGCGCAGCGCGAGCCCGTCGAGGAGCGCCTCCAGGCCGGTCTCGAACGCGGCCTCGTCGACGGTGGCCCGGTGGCCGGCCAGCCGGTGCGCCTCGCCGAGGTGCGGGTAGTCGGCCGCGTCGTACAGCTCGGCGTCCGCCGGGAACCCGGCCGCGAACGAGGCCAGCGCCGAGCCGGTGACGAAGTAGCGCATCAGCGCGCCGATCCGGGTGGCCTGGCCGCGCGGCCACCCGGCGTCCACCAGGTGCCCGAACACGGCGTCGGCCAGGCGCAGCGCGTGCGGCCGACGGCCGGGGCCCTGCGCGAGCACCGGGACGATGTTGGGGTGGGCGGCGAGCGCCGCGCGGTAGGAACGGGCCCAGTCGCGCAGCGCGTCCGGCCACGGGGTGGGCGCTCCTGCACCGGCTGTGCCCACCGGTCCGCTGCCCTGCGGCCCACTGCCCAGCGAACCGTTGCCCTGCAGCCCACCGCCCTGCAGTCCACCGCCCTGCGAACCGCCGAACATCGACAAGTCGACTTCACCGATGACGGTGTCGACGACCGCGTCCAGCAGATCGTCCTTGGTGGCGAAGTGGTTGTAGAGCGACGGCCCGCTGACCGACAGCTCGGTGGCGAGTCGGCGGGTGGAGAGGGCGTCCAGTCCCTCGGCGTCGATCAGCCGCAGAGCGGCGGCGACGATGCGCTCGCGGCTGAGCAGCGGGGTGCGCGGGCGGGCCATCGAGCGGCTTCCTCCGGATTTCTCGGGCGGTCCGTCCGGCCGGAGTCCTCCGGTCGGGTGGGTGGGGACCGATTCTGACAGGCGCCTCTTCCCAGCACCGGCCGGTCGGGGCTACAGTCCCCCCATAAAACTTGCAGCGCTAGTTTAATGGGCACGGAAGGTCGGTGGGCGCGAAAGCCCCTCGCCGGGCCCGGAACCGGGAGCCGCCGTGAATCTGGAGCTGTCCGAGGAGCAGGACGCCGTCCGGGAACTCGCCGCCGAGTTCACCGACCGCGAGATCGCCCCGCACGCCGCCGCGTGGGACCGCGCCGAGTCCGTCGACCGCGCGATCGTCGGCAAACTCGCCAAGCTGGGCTTCCTCGGCCTCACCCTGCCCGAGGAGTACGGCGGCAGCGGCGGCGACCACCTCGCCTACTGCCTCGTCCTGGAGGAGCTCGGGCGCGGCGACTCGGCCGTGCGCGGCATCGTCTCCGTCTCCCTCGGGCTCGTCGCCAAGTCGATCAACACCCACGGCACCGAGGAGCAGAAGCGCCACTGGCTCCCCCGCCTCACCTCCGGCGAGTCGCTCGCCTGCTTCGCGCTCACCGAGCCCGGCACCGGCTCGGACGCGGCCAACCTCACCACCCGGGCCGTCCGCGACGGCGAGGACTGGCTGATCACCGGCGCCAAGACCTTCATCACCAACGGCACCTGGGCCGACGTCGCCCTCGTCTTCGCCCGCACCGGCGGCGACGACCCGCAGCAGAGCGGCCACAAGGGCATCACCGCCTTCCTCGTCCCCACCGACCTGCCCGGCTTCACCCGCACCGAGATCCACGGCAAGCTCGGGCTGCGCGGCCAGGCCACCGCCGAACTCTCCTTCGACGCCGTCCGGGTGCCCGACAACGCCCGGCTCGGCGCCGCCGGCAAGGGCTTCGGCGTCGCGATGGGCGCGCTCGCCAAGGGCCGGATGTCGGTCGCCGCCGGGTGCGTCGGCATCGCCCGCGCCTGCCTGGACGCCGCCGTGCGCTACGCCGGGGAGCGCGAGCAGTTCGGCAAGCCGATCGCCTCGCACCAGCTCGTCCAGGAACTCCTGGCCGGCATCGCCGTCGACGTCGAGGCCGCCCGGCTGCTCACCTGGAAGGTCGCCGACCACATCGAACGCGGCCTGCCCTTCGCCACCGAGTCCTCCGTCGCCAAGCTCTACGCGAGCGAGGCCGCCGTCCGGGCCGCCAACAACGCGCTCCAGGTGTTCGGCGGCTACGGGTTCATCGACGAGTACCCGGTCGGCAAGTACCTGCGCGACGCGCGGGTCATGACCCTCTACGAGGGCACCAGCCAGATCCACCAACTGCTCATCGGCCGCGCGCTCACCGGCGTCAACGCCTTCTGAACAGCCGTCCCCACCCCCTCCACTGGCCCAACCCCTTCCATCTGGACAAGGAGCCCGACGACGTGCGTCCCGTCTACTTCGCCGCCGCCCGCCGCACACCCATCGGCCGGCTGCGCGGAGCGCTCGCCACGGTCCGGCCGGACGACCTCTCGGCCACCGTGCTGCGCGCCCTGCTCGCCGACGTGCCCGCCCTCGACCCCGCCCGCATCGACGACGTCTACTGGGGCGCCGCCAACCAGGCCGGCGAGGACAACCGCAACGCCGCCCGGATGGCCGTCCTCCTCGCCGGCCTGCCCGACACCGTCCCCGGCGCCACCGTCAACCGGCTCTGCGCCTCCGGCCTGGAGGCCGTCACGCTCGGCGCGCGGGCGATCGGCTCCGGCGAGGCCGATGTCGTGCTCGCCGGCGGCTGCGAGTCGATGACCCGCGCCCCCTTCGTCCTCCCCCGCCCCGACGAGGCCCTGCCGCACCGGATCGAGACCCACGACACCCGGCTCGGCTGGCGGCTCACCAACCCCCGGATGGCCGAACTGCACGGCGTGCTCAGCATGGGCGAGACCGCCGAGGAGGTCGCCGGCCGGTACGGCATCGGCCGCGAGCGCCAGGACGCCTTCGCCCTGCGCAGCCACCAGCGGGCCGCCGCCGCGCGCAAGGACGGGCACTTCGACGCCGAGCTGATCCCGGTCGAGCGGCCGGACGGCGTGACGGTGAGCCAGGACGAGGGCATCCGCGAGGACACCAGCCTGGAGAAGCTCGCCCGGCTCAAGCCCGCGTTCCGGCCGGACGGCACCGTCACCGCCGGGAACGCCTCGCCCATGAACGACGGCGCGGCCGGGCTCGTCCTGGTCAGCGAGGAGGCGCTGCGCGATCTGGGGCTGGAGCCGCTCGGCCGTTACGTCGCCGGGGCCTCCGCCGGGGTGCACCCGGACGTCATGGGCATCGGCCCGGTGCCCGCCACGCAGAAGGCCCTCGGGCGCATCGGCTGGTCGATCGGCGACGTCGACACGGCCGAGCTGAACGAGGCGTTCGCGGCCCAGGCGCTGGCCTCGATGGACGGGCTGGGCATCGACCCCGAGCGGGTCAACCCGAGCGGCGGCGCGATCGCCCTCGGCCACCCGCTGGGCGGCTCCGGCGCCCGCATCCTGACCACCCTGCTGCACCGGATGCGCCGCACCGGCGCCCGGCGCGGGCTCGCCACGATGTGCGTGGGCGTCGGCCAGGGCACCGCCGTGCTGGTCGAGAACGCCTGACGTCCCCGGTCGGCCTGGCGGCGTCCGGTCCTGACGTCGCCTTGTCCTGACATCCCTTTGTCCGGACATCCCCTTGTCTACATATCCACCCTCCGGATCCACCCTCAGGGAGCAAGAAGTGTCGCGTTTCGCAGGAAAGGTCGCCGTCGTCACCGGTGCGGCGCAGGGCATCGGGGCGGCGACGGCCCGCCGGCTGGCCGAGGAGGGCGCGGCGGTCGCCGTCGTCGACCTCACGGCCGAGCGCGCGGCCGGGACGGTCGCCGAGATCACCGCCAAGGGCGGCACGGCGCGGGCGTACGGCTGCGACGTGGCCGACTACGACGCCGTCGACGCGGTGTTCGCCCGGATCGCCGAGGACCTCGGCGGTGTGCACGTCCTGGTCAACAACGCCGGGATCACCCGGGACAACCTGTTCTTCAAGATGCCGAAGGCCGACTGGGACGCGGTGCTGACGGTCAACCTGACCAGCGCCTACAACTGCAGCCACGTCGCGCAGAAGTACATGGTGGCGCAGAAGTACGGCAAGATCGTCTCGCTCAGCTCGCGCTCGGCGCTCGGCAACCGGGGCCAGGCCAACTACGCCGCCGCCAAGGCCGGCATCCAGGGGCTGACCGCGACCCTGGCCATCGAGCTGGGCCCGTTCAACATCAACGTCAACGCCGTCGCGCCCGGCTACATCGCCACCGCGATGACCGCCGCCACCGCCGAGCGGGTCGGCAGCTCGGCCGAGGAGCAGCAGGCGGAGGTGTCCGCCCGGACCCCGCTGCGGCGGGTCGGGCAGCCGGAGGAGATCGCCTCGGTCGTCGCGTTCCTGGCGAGCGAGGACGCGTCCTACGTCAGCGGGCAGACCCTGTACGTCAACGGCGGAGCACGCTGACCTGACTACCGGCGAAGGCTTACGCCGAAGCAGTGAACTTGGTAAAGTTGGCCAACACGGTGAAAACTGTGAAATCGGCGAGCCTTCCCGACGTGTGGTCAACAGGCCGTCCCAGCAGCGGAGTTACTTTCCCCTGGGACGGCCTTTACCTTTTCGCGTGGCCGAACATGACCATGCCGTTCGTAGGACCACCACACGAAATGACTATGGCATGATCATGTGGCAATCGATGGGATGGCCGGACCGACCCGACCGGACCAAGGTCGGGCCCTGCGTCCCCCAAGGAGTTCCATGGGCAGCCCCGCTTCCCTTCGCCGCGCCCTGGCTCTGCTCGCCGTCGGGGCCACCGCCCTCACGGCCGGCACCATCTCCGTACCGGCGGTCGGCGCCGCCGCTGCCGCGCCCGCGCACCACCTGGCCGGCGTGCACGTCCAGCCCGCCTCGGCCGGCCACCACCTGGCCACCGCCCGGCCGGCCCCGCTGAGCACCACTCAGTGCGTCAGCCAGATCGGCATCCACTGCTACTCGCCGCTCCAGTACCAGAAGGCCTACAACCTGGGCCCGCTGTTCCAGGAGGGCATCACCGGCAAGGGCCGCACGATCGTCATCGTCGACTCCTTCGGCTCGCCGACCATCCAGCACGACCTGGAGGTCTTCGACAAGCAGTGGGGCATCAAGGACACCAACGTCGAGGTGGTCAAGTGGGGCAACGTCCCCGTCTTCGACCCGAAGAACCCCGACCACACCGGCTGGGCCGGCGAGACCACCCTGGACGTCGAGTACGCCCACGCGATGGCCCCCGACGCGCACATCGTCCTGGTCGAGACCGGCGTCGCCGAGACCGAGGGCGTCACCGGCCTGCCCGAGATGATGGACGCCGAGAAGGACCTCATCAAGAAGGGCGTCGGCGACGTCATCTCGCAGAGCTTCGGCGCCACCGAGAACACCTTCCCGGGTTACGACAAGGGCGACTTCAAGTCCCTGACCGACCTGCGCTACGCCTTCAAGGCCGCCGCGGCCCACAACGTCACCGTGCTCGCCGCCTCCGGCGACAACGGCGCCACCGACGCGCAGCTCAACGGCACCGACCTGTACCCGTACAAGGTCAACTCGTGGCCGTCCTCGGACCCGCTGGTCACCTCGGTCGGCGGCACCCAGCTGACCCTGGACGACAACGGCAACCGCACCGCGGCCGACAAGGTGTGGCACGACAAGTCCGGCGCCGGCGGCGGTGGCGTCTCCGGCATCTTCGAGCGCCCGTGGTACCAGGCCGGCGTCGCCAACGTCACCGGCAACCACCGCGGCACCCCGGACATCAGCATGAGCGCGGCCGTCGACGGCGCCGCCTGGACGTACGAGTCGTACGACCCGACCGCGGTCGGCTGGCACCTCACCGGTGGCACCAGCGAGGCCACCCCGCTGTTCTCCGGCATCGTCGCCCTGGCCGACCAGGCCGCCGGCTACCGCCTGGGCCAGATCAACTGGCGCATGTACGGCCTGAGCCTGCTCCCGAGCGACTGGAGCGGCATCACGGACGTCAAGGAGGGTGACAACGGCTGGAACGGCGTCACCGGCTACACCGCGACCGAGGGCTACGACCTCGCCAGCGGCCTCGGCACCATCGACGCCGCGAAGTTCGTCCACGCCCTCGCGGGCCGGTGACGGACCTTCAGCGGTCTCCGCAGGGACGCGCGGTAGCTACACGCGGCAGGGCCCTCCGGTAGGGAACTGAGCGGTAGCGACAGCACATGCACTGGGCGGGAAGCCGGCGGCGGCCGGCTTCCCGCCCAGTGGCGTTCCCCCCGGGGGGCGAGGTGTGGGGTGACTGGTAACAGCGAACAGATAACAGATTTCGAAATCTGTTATCTGTTCGCTGTTACCTGT